>CBFGXP010000049.1:0-20208 GCA_965652775.1 uncultured bacterium | reverse complement strand
AACGCCGGCCTTACGGGGTCGGCGCTGTAACGCAGTAGATGAAAATTTACTGCACCACTAACTTTTGGCTAAGAACAGATTCATTGTTCTTGCCTGTTACTTTAACGAGATATACACCTCTTGCAAAGGATGATTTTATTGAAATAGTTTCTACCTGGTCTTCTGCCTGTACATTCACCGCCCGCTGCATCACTACTTGTCCCATTACATTTGTCAATTCGATATCATAATTGCCGGGAGTTACTTTTCCAAATTGCAAGGTGAATTGATTATGGGTAACAGGGTTTGGATAAATAGAGATCTTACTTTGTGCTATTAAATTATCCGGAACTTTCCTTGTTACAATTTCTGAGGTTGTTGTGTTCTTTGGTTTTGTTTGTAAGTAATTACTGTTGGCAAGATCAGAACTGCGGAAGATGCCTGCTTTCGCTGCGTATTGTGTGGCAGTCCAATCTTTTGGATCAACCAGGAAATAGGCATTGCCATTGACTGCACTGCTCACTAACACTTTTCCTTCATTTGTAACCACGGCCCCATTGGTTGTAAAATCCTGGGGCAAACCTTTAATATATCCGAGCAGTTTCGCTGCTTTTGTTTCTACATCTATTTTGTAAACGCTGTTGCGGGAAGAAAGAATATAAAGATTTCCTTCATCATCAGCGATCATATCGCCACCCCAGCTGCTGCAGCGGTTATGAATGGAAACACCGGCATTTGAAGGATCATCAACCAGCGAACCAAGATGCGTTACCTGTAATTTTTTATTTGTAGTAAAACGGATAAATGTAGCTCCATCATTTGAAACGGCATACCCGGTACCATCAGGGTTAATTGTCATACGGGTGATGATCTTTCCCTCATCATTATGCATACTTCCGAACTTTGTAAAGGATTGATCAGTTACATAATACACTTTCATTGATTTAAGATCAATATATCTTAGCTGGTCAATGAACATTGGCGTGTAGTAAAGGCGGTTGTTCTTTTTATCATAAGCCATTGCTGCTACACCAGTGCTGAAAGGAGCCTGCATAAAATCTCCAAACTTTATATCTGGTATTGCCTTCCATTGTTTTCTTGAATTTGCATCATAAGGGGTGATACCAGCGTCAGAGCCATTTAATAAAACAGAGGTAAACTCGCCACTTTTCAGATCGAGCTTGCGCAATGCATTCCACCCACTGCCTGTTGCTTGCAGATCCGTGATGGCAAAGGCAAAGCGATCATTTTGCGAATATGTATTTAATGAAAAACAAAAAGTACCAAAGAGTAGGGCCGAAGAAAGTAAATTTTTTCTCATACACAAGGTTTTGATTTAACAGAAAGGAAAATTAAGTTACGAAGATTCCCCGTGAATCCGAAGAAAAAAATTTATGACTGGACATTAGTTCAGGGACGGCAGAATTTTTTTGCCGCTATTGGTAGAAATACTGCAGATTGATTGCTCTTCAGGTTTAAGCCGTGAAAAATTTTCTGTTGATTTGACCATTTTACTCATTTAAAAAATTCTTATTGGCAACTTTTAATTTTCAGTTTACGATTTGATTTAATAATTGAAAAATCAACCCTTTCTACCGCCCACAACATGGACCACCTGATCCGTACTTCAATGTAAACCATTCCCTGGAAAAACAGCGCCAAGGCAACCCATTATTTATCTGGAACATATCATTGTTCTTTCATTTTTTTATAAAACCATATTGTCATTACTAAAAACATTGTCATGAAAACACTATTATTTAACGGCAAGTATTTTTTACCAGTGCTAACGACAATTTTATATTTTCAGCTTTCAATTCTGCTTCAAAGTTGTCAAAAAACGGTTGAGCCCTCAGTGAGCGAAGAAGAAGCAACCAGGAGAAAACCTCAGAACCCACCGCCGCCACCACCTCCTTTTTATTTCACTAACTGTAACCAAAATCCTCAATACTCCGCAACACTAACAAAAGGGGTGACCGCGAATGTTTCGATTACCAAAAATTATGTAAACAGTCCGGGTGGCAGTTATGAAGCTTTTACAAGTGCTACGGTGAATGGGATCACTGTTTCCGCACCGGCCGGAACATTTAATGTTGGCAGCGGATCAGTTACATTCACAGCAACCGGCACACCGATCAGCACGGGTTCCTTTTATATTTGGATCGGTGTTGGTAACATTCAGCAATGTATGATGTTCATTATGGTTATCAATCAACCTGCTTCGGGACCTACTGTCGATCCAGGGCTTACAGAAGGATCAACAGGAGTTGTAAATTTTATTTATAGAGGACAGCCAGTAGCTTATACAACAGTGCGAGCCGGTGATGGCAAGATCTGGTTACAACAAAATCTGGGTTCGCCGCAAGTAGCGATGGCTGTTTGGGACGAGACATCCTATGGGGATTATTTTCAATGGGGACGCTGGGATGATGGTCACCAGGTTCGCAACAGCCCAACCATTACTGGAGGACCTTCGCTGATAAATCCTTCGAATATTCCTTCAGGAAATGGCAATATGATTGTAGGGCAAACTGCAGGCACGATGTGGTGGGGTACTGGTGGTTTGACCACTGATACATGGAATGGGTCGTCGGCTACATCTACCAATGGAAAAGATCCCTGTGTTGCATTAGGTCCTGGTTGGCGGTTACCTACCGCAGCAGACTGGCAGAATTTGAAAAATCATGATGATCTCGACGGTGCATTGGCAGCTTATATGTCCAACCTGAAGCTTCCTGCAGGTGGGTTCCGAAGTGGAAATGGTGGATTTGTTTATGCAGGTGGCGAAAGTTATTACTGGTCAGCTACTGCCTCTGGTAGTTATGCCATCGGGTTATTCATTAGTGATAACACTTACCAGGCATCGCTACAGGCTTCACAGCGCGGGGAAGGATTCAATTGCCGTTGTTTGAAGGATTGATAAATGAATTAATCATATGCTATGAAAGAACGGAATAGAGGCCAACGAAAGTTGGCCTTTATTATTTGGGCAAATCAGTTTTTTTCCAACGCTGATAAGTTTTTTCCTGCATTGATAAACCGTCTGGTATTTTCCTTAGCGCCTCGCATTCTCTCCAGCTTTCAAACATTTCTTTAGGAAGCGCCTCGTAAAGTTTTGTTCCTTCTGTTTTCCATGCGATCATTTCCTCTGTCACCTGTTTAATTATTTTACCAGGATTACCCGCAACTAAACTTCTTGCAGGAATTTTTTCATCTTGTTTTATAAAGGTTAATGCTCCCACAATTGATTCGTCACCCAATTCAACATTATCCATGATAACTGCATTCATTCCTACTAAACAGTTTTTTCCAATCACAGCGCCATGAATGATCGCACCATGACCAATATGAGATCCTGCTTTTAATAAAACAGTTACTCCCGGAAACATATGGATGGTGCAATTCTCCTGTACATTGCACCCGTCTTCAATCATTATTTGACCCCAGTCACCACGCAATGCAGCTCCCGGACCGATGTAACAATCTTTACCAATGATGACATTGCCGGTGATCGCAGCCAGCGGATGAATAAAAGATGACTCGTGAATAACAGGTTTGAAATTGTTGAACTCGTAGATCATAGTTTTGGATATCTGTATAAGATTTATAAACCTTCTTTGCCTATCAGCTTCTTGTCAGTTCTAAAACAAAGGCCTTTAAAAAGAGCAACATCGTATTTATCCTGATTTGTGATCGTAATGTGGTAAAGACCCGTTGACCGTCCATTGTGAATTTCAATAGCCTCTGCAGTTAAAATATCACCAACATGAACCGGTTTTATAAAATTGATCGAAGTGTCCAATGCAACAGACAGATTATTCCTGTTGTTACACGCAAATGCAAATGCACTATCAGCAAGTGAAAAAGGAATGCCGCCATGAACAATTCCAAATCCATTCACCATTTCCTTTCTTACCGTCATTTTTATTTTACTGTAGCCTTCTTTTATCTCCAATACTTCTATTCCCAGCCATTGACTGAAGAAATCATTTTCCATCATATGATCAACAACTTCCTGGTGAATCGTGGGCATTGCAATTAGTATTTATTCTCCTGTAAACTTTGGAATTCTTTTTTCTAAAAACGCATTCACTCCTTCCCGGAAATCTTTTGTGCTTGCTGCTCTTTGCTGGTACACATCTTCATCCTGTAACTGCTCTTCCAGTGTGCTCTTTGATGAATGGCCCAGCAATTGTTTTGTATAGGCTAACCCTTTTGTTGGCATTTGAGATAAGTAAGATGCAATGCTCATGGCATTTTCGGCAAATGTTTCATCGGGAAAAACTTTATAGATCATGCCAATGCGTTCTGCTTCTTCTGCGGGAACTTTTTCTCCCAGCATCATTAATGCACTTGCTTTTTGCCAACCGATCAATCTTGGTAAAACAAATGTGCCGCTGCTATCGGGTATCAAACCAATTTTAGAAAAAGCCTGGATAAATGATGCAGACATGGAAGCAACAACGATATCGCAACACAAAGCAATGTTTGCGCCGGCACCGGCAGCGACGCCATTCACTGCAGCGATAACTGGTTTTTCCAATCTTCTTATTCTTGCTATGATCGGATTATAATGCTCCGAAAGGATTGCTCCCATGCCGGGACCATGGGGATCCACTACCTCCTCCAGATCCTGCCCCGCGGAAAAACCTTTGCCGGCGCCAGTGACATACACACATCTTACTTCATTCCTTTTACATTCATCCAGTTTGTCCTGCATTAGCAGGGCCATTTCACGATTGAATGAATTCAATTTATCAGGACGATTTAGCGTGATGATGCCAACTGAATTCTTTATTTCAAATAATATGGAGCTCATATTTTTATTTAATGGCTAAATTGTTATGAGGTCTGTTTCCCGGCAGTTTACAATCTAGCTATATAGCAAATTAGAACTAGATATATTTTGTCTTGCCAGGAATAGCAATTGCATAATTTCCTTCAGCATCCGGAACAACCGGTGGCTTTGCGTTCCATGCAAATTCTTTTGGCATTATATCTATTCCTGAATTCAGCAATTTATCCCATAATAAAACTTGTCCTGAATATGTGGCCATTCTTCCCATGATCGCGGTCATTGTACTTTTTGCTCCATTCTCTGTATCGGCAAATTTGTATTCGCCCTTCGCAATGGCAGCAAACAATTCATCATGTTCTGTTTGATAAGGATCGTTTTCGGTCTTTTTGTCAAACTGGTACAATACAGTGCCAGCGTTATCTTTTATATGCGCAGCCCCACAGAAAATTTTCCCTTTAGTACCGATCAATAGTTCATCCACTTTACTCATTGTGCCCGGAATATGACGACACTGACTATTTAAAACGGAGCCGTCTGCATATTGAAATTCTACATAATGATGATCAAAAATTTCACCATGATCTTTTCCCTTTCTAACCTGCCGGCCACCCATTCCCTGTGCTTTTACAGGATAGCCGCCTTTGAACCAGTTCATCACGTCTATATTATGTATGTGCTGCTCTACAATGTGATCCCCGCATAGCCAGTTAAAGTAATACCAGTTACGCATCTGGTATTCCATTTCAGTCTGACCTTCTTTTCTGGGATTCACCCATACGCCATCATTATTCCACCATACCTGCGCGGAAGTAATATCTCCGATCATATCTTTTTTTGCATACAGCTGACGATATGAGTTTTGATAATGACGTTGCAGGCCAACTACTACATTCAATTTTTTTTGCTTTGCAATTTCAGCAGCATCGAGTACTTTTTTTATACCCGCAGGATCGGTGGCGACAGGCTTTTCCATAAAAATTTGTTTGCCCTGTTTCACTGCTTCTTCAAAATGAATGGGTCGAAAACCCGGCGGTGTGGTCAGTATTACCACGTCAGCATGCGCCATTGCCTTTTTGTAAGCATCGAAACCAACATATTTTCTTTCTTCAGGAACATCGATTCGATTTTTAATACTTACTTTATTTGCCCCATCACCGGCATTATCTGCAGTTAGTTCTTTATAGCAGCCATCGATCCTGTCACGAAACGCATCGGCCATTGCAACAAGCTTTACATTTTGTTTGGTCAAACAAGCCTGCATAGCAGCGCCGGTACCACGACCACCGCACCCTATCAATGCTACCTTAATTGTATCATCAGCCCCGCTGAAAAAATTTGCTTTTGACATTAATGGCGCTGCCATCACGCCACCTGTAAGCACTGCAGAAGTTTTTACAAAATCGCGGCGGGACTTTTTATTTTCTGTATTCATGATCTAAGATTTTTTATTTTGAGAGATATAAGGTAAAGAATTTTTCTATTTCATCCGCTGAAGGCTGTTTAAATGGTCTTACCACCCTGAAACCCGCAAAAGGAGCATCAGTTAACCACCACTTACTTTTTGGTATTTGCGGATCACGCCGGTTCCATTCCGGTAACCATTTTGTTCTGTCAGCGCAACGCAATTCAACCGCTTCATCACTATAGGAGCCGCCTTTTAAAAGACGTGGATGACGGCTTGCCGGTTTTAGTTCCGGATCAATACTCACATCCTTTAGCCTGGTAAAATAATTTTCATCATACTGGTCCAATACCCACTCTGCAACATTGCCAAGCATATCATATAAACCAAAAGCATTTGGCTGAAGCTGGCCAACCTTATGATATGCAGCGTTACTGTTTTTATTGTACCAGGCATACTTACCTAAGTCATTTTCATTATTGCCAAAAAAATATTTTGCTGAAGAACCTGCACGGCAAGCATATTCCCATTCGGCTTCGGTCGGCAGGCGGTAAAATATTCCTGTTTTGTTGTACAGCCACCTGCAATACATTAGTGCTGTTCTTTGCTGCATACTATTTACAGGAAAACCACCTTCACGACCCATGTCCCAGCTAAGATCAACGTATTGCGGACTTGGCCTGGTGATGGCATCCGTTCCTGAATTCTGACTTGTATTAACATCTTTAAAAAATATGTCAAACTCATCATGCGTCACTTCAACCGCAGCCATCCAAAATGGAGAAATAGAAAAAACTTTTTGTGGTCCTTCATCTTCATCTCTTCCGGTTTCATTTTCAGGGCTACCCATTTTAAAACTTCCCCCTTTAATGGGAACCATCTTAAATTTCAAGGACGAGCCGGGAATAGTTTGTTCATATGCCTTGAAAGCGGTGTCAGGTTGTTGTGCCGAGAGATTTTGGGAAAGTATATATGGTATAAAAAATATAGAAAATTTTCTGTTCATATGGGCTGGCAAGTTAATAAAGTTCATGGTTGTGTCTTCTGAAAATACTTATCGAAATTTTTTGATTTATAGGTAACGATCTTTTCACCATTCAATGATGCAATAAGTATAGCCGCATGTTCTCTTTTTGCTAATGCAAGTGCTTTTTTTATTGGTAGAATGCTACAGGCTGTTGCCAGCCAGTCAGCATCTGCGCCAAACCTGGTAATTACCGTCACATTGCGTTGCGAAGTAACCCCATAACCGGTGGCTGGATCGATGATATGCGAATATTTTTTCCCTTCATGTATTATATAACGATAGACATCACCGGAGGTGGAAACAGCAAAATTTTTTAGCGCCAGTTTTTTATCCCAGATCTCGTTTTCCTTTTCAGGAAGATTGATACCGATGCTCCAGCCTTTTTTTCCCGGGGGAGCATCCCCCATAACGATATCACCACTTGCATCAATTAGTGCTATGCTGATGTTTTTGGATTTTAGAAAATCATATACCTTTTGCGCGGTGTAACCAGGCACAATACCGCCAAAGTCAATATGGATTCCTGGTTTCTTAAACGAAATTGTTTTTGAACTTTCATTGATAACAAGATTTTCAAAACCGGTTAGGTCTTTTGCTGTTTTTATTTCTACTTCTGATGGAAACCTGTTCTCTCTCTTCACTTTTCGCCATAGCTGTGTTAAGGTTCCGATCGTGATGTCAAAGGTTTTACCTGATTTTTTCCATGCGTCTTTTGACTTTACGATCAAGGCAAATAATTCATCGGAAACCTTTATGTCGCTTTGATCTGCAAGCAGGGCAAGTTTGCCGACTTCACTTTCTGAACTATAATCGCTGAAAATATGATTGAGGGAATCAACAATTAAGAAGCATTCTTTTGATAATTGCAAAGCTTCTGCTGAATCGGTATGATAAAAAATAATACTAAAAGGTGAGCCCATTTTATTTTCTGAAAAATGAAACCTTTTCAGCTGTGCTGAAACGGTGAATGGAAGCAACAACAGAAAAATCAATCGCAACATGAAGGGGATGTCTTACATTTAAGTTCTCAAGATAAAAGTTTATGGAACGCAGAAAATTTATTCGCAATAGTTTTTTAACCGGTGCAGCAACGATCACCGTTGGTCACCCGATAGCTATCGGGTCGTTTGCAGAAAATAAAAATGAACTTTCTTTAACAGAAAGTAAACCATTTAATCTTGATTATGCCTTTCACGATGGTATGTTTAAGGATAATGCCGGCGCAGATTTTTTGGAACAGATAAAGTGGGCATATGACCAGGGATTTCGCAGCATTGAGGATAACGGCATGATGGCACGCACTGTTGACCAACAAAAGAAGATAGGCGAGCTGCTTGCGAAACTGGGAATGAGAATGGGGGTATTTGTTATTACCTCTGATAGCTGGCACTGGAAAACATCGTTAGCAACGGGTAAGCAGGAATGGGTAGATAAGATGATGAAAGATTGCAAGGAAGCAATTGAAGTGGCTAAAAGATGCAATGCAAAATGGATGACCGTTGTTCCAGGAAATTTTGACAGAGCACAGTCACATGATATGCAAACGACGAATGTGATCACTGCTTTACGAAAAGGCGCAGCAATATTAGAACCGCATGGACTCGTTATGGTACTTGAAGCATTGAGCGATAACCCTGACCTGTTTTTAAGAGGCACACATCAATCATATATGATCTGCAAAGCTGTAAATAGCCCGGCCTGTAAGTTTTTATTTGATATGTATCACATGCAGCGTAATGAAGGGAATATCATCGCCAATATAGATAAGGTCTGGGATGAAACGCCTTACTTTCAAATTGGTGATAATCCGGGAAGAAAAGAACCGGGTACTGGAGAAATGAATTACAAGAATATTTTTAAACACATCTACAATAAAGGTTATAAAGGAGTGTTGGGTATGGAACATGGAAATGCCAAACCTGGGAAGGAAGGTGAGATGGAATTAATAAAAGCGTATCGGGAAGCTGATGGATTCAAATAATCTCTTAGTGACATTTAAAATAATCAAAGGGTTCTTTGCAGTCATCACATTGATATAGTGCTTTGCATGCGGTAGAACCAAACTCACTAATGCGATAAGTATCGTAAGAATCGCAATGAGGACACTGAACTGCTTCTGCTTCAGCAAATAATTTCTGATCACAAACCTGTTGTTTGGGATTTGGAGGTGCGATACCGTAATCTTTTAGTTTTCTTTTCCCTTCCTCAGTCATCCATTCTGTGGTCCATGCCGGAGAAAGAGCCTGCGTTACTCTTACTTTTTTGAAACCTAATGTAGCCAGTTGAATTTTTATAGTAGAAGTGATCATATCCATAGCAGGACAACCCGTGTAAGTTGGAGTAATGATCACTTCCAATTCGTCATCAATCATTTTTACATCTCTTACAATGCCAAGATCAATGATGGATAATACAGGAACTTCCGGGTCATTGATCTCTCCGAGATAGGAATAAATTGTTTTTTTATCGATTGTACGTATTGTCATGACTTCTTTACCATTCACAACCGGGATAAGCTCTTTGCAAGTATTGTAACTCTGTAAGAATATACCCAAGATGTTCCGTATGTTTTCCTTCTTTACCGCCTTTTTGCATAAACGTTTTTTCAGGTATTGGTAAAGTTGCTTCAGAAAAAATTTCCTCCACGTTGCTAACCCATGAATCTCTTAATTTAGAAACATCAACTCCGGTTCCATCATTCGTGGCTTGAATTTCATACTCAACAACTTCTAATAACTCACCGGTATACCTCCAGAGTTCATCAATGGCTTTCAGCATTCGTTTGTGACTGTCGTCCGTTCCATCACCTAACCGTATTACCCATTCACTGCTCCAGCGAAGATGATAAGTGATTTCTTTTAACGATTTTTCAGCGATCGCAGCAAGTTGTTCGTCTTTGCTATGCTGAAGTTGTTCAAATAATAAATATTGGTATTGGCTAAAGAAAAATTGCCGCAGGATAGTTTGAGCCCAATCGCCGTTTGGTTGCTCAACAAGTAAACAATTTTTAAACTCTCTTTCTTTTCTTAAATATGCGAGAGAATCTTCAGTTGCACCACCGCTGATCAATCTGGCAGCATACTGATAAAAGTTTCTTGCCTGGCCGATCAGGTCAAGTGAAATATTAGTAATAGCAATGTCCTGTTCCAGCACGGGCCCGTGTCCGCACCATTCACTGTTGCGCTGACCGAGAATGAGGGAGTTGTCTGCTAAATGAAGAGTATAATCAATCAAAGTGTTCATATAGTCAAAAGTTAAAAGTCAAAATTTAAAACTTAAATAGGCAATTTTTTACTTTTGATTTTTTACTTTTTAATTACTACATCTGGTTCACTTCATCAGGAAGATCATAAAAAGTAGGATGGCGATAAATTTTATCAACTGCAGGTTCAAAAAATTCTCCTGCTTCTTCAGGGTTGGATGCATGAATATGTTTTGATTCAACTACCCAAATACTAACACCTTCCATTCTTCGTGTATAAACATCCCTTGCATTCTCAATTGCCATGTGTGCATCTGCTGCATGCAGGCTACCTACGTGTTTATGATCGAGGCCTTGTTTGCTGCGAATGAACACTTCCCACAAAGGCCAGTCGGCGCCGCTGCCCCCCAAAGGAGGGTTCTTTGAAGTTTCATTATTACCGCCACCTGCTTTATCGTCAGGTATGTCTCCGTAGTAAAATTTTCTGATGAAATTCTTCATTATTAATTTTTAATTCTTAATTATTAATTATGCGGCTTTCCTGTTTTTTCTTTTCTCTGCATATGCAGCTGCAGCTTCTCTCACCCACTCACCCTCTTCCCATGCTTTTCTTCTTGCATCCAATCTTTGTTTATTGCAGGGGCCATTTCCTTTCACAACGTTCCAGAATTCATTCCAGTCAATTTCTCCAAAATCATAATGTTGTTTTTTTTCATTCCATTTCAATTGATCATCCGGCAATTTCATCCCTAATACTTTTACCTGTTCAGCACACATGTCAACAAAATTTTGCCGAAGCTCATCATTGGTTTTTCTTTTGATCTTCCATTTCATGCTTTGTTCGCTGTTAGTTGACTCGCTGTCATGTGGACCAAACATCATCAGGGACGGCCACCACCACCGGTTGATCGCATCCTGGCACATCGCTTTTTGTTCATCAGATCCTTTGCTAAGCACCAACAAAATTTCAAAACCCTGTCGTTGATGAAAACTTTCTTCCTTGCAAATTCTTACCATGGCTCTTGCATAAGGTCCATAAGAAGTTCTTGTCAACATTACCTGGTTAAGAATTGCAGCACCATCAACCAGCCAGCCGATAGCACCCATATCAGCCCACGTTAAGGTGGGGTAATTAAAGATGGAAGAATATTTCGCTTTACCACTGTGAAGATCATTAATGGTTTCTTCCCTTGTAGTTCCCAGGGTTTCGCATGCACTGTAGAGATACAAGCCATGACCAGCTTCATCCTGCACTTTTGCAATCAGGATCGCTTTTCGTTTTAACGATGGAGCTCTTGAGATCCAATTGCCCTCCGGTAACATACCCACAATTTCGCTATGCGCATGCTGACTTATCTGCCGGATATTCGTTTTTCTATATGCATCAGGCATCCAATCCTTCGGCTCGATCTTTATTTCGCCATCAATTTTTTCCTGGAAGATTTTTTCTAAATCAAATGTATCCATCTGATAAATTTAGATGACAAATCTAACGAAAACCAACGGGTGTTAGTTTATGATTCTTGTCATTTTATGTCGAAGTCGACGACAACTTTCTCAGTTTTAGGATGGCTTTGGCAAGTTAGAATATAACCTTTTTCAATTTCTTCGTGTTCCAGACCCCAATGAACATCCATTTCCACGTCGCCTTCCAGCAGCCGGGCTTTACAAGTGCAACACATACCGCCTTTACAAGCAAACGGAAGATCAGCTCCCTGCTTTAATGCGGCATCGAGGATTGTGGTATCACTGTTAAGTGAAAGATCAAAATCAAAACTTCTTCCATCAACTTTTACAGTGATCTTACTTGAAGGTGCTGCTCCGACTCCTGACTCCCGACTTCTGACTCCTGACTTCTTCTTCTCTCCCGAAGTATTAAACAATTCAAAATGAATTTTCTTCTCGCTGATATCTTTTTGTTCCAAAAAGTTTTTTACGCAAAAGATCATGTCTTCCGGTCCGCAAATAAATATCTCATCCATTTTTTTATAATCGATCAGCTTTTCTAATTCCGTGAGCTTTCCGATGTCGATCTTGCCAAAATTCACCGGGCTATCCGTTTTTTCCCGGCTAAGAATATTAATCAGATTAAACCGGGTGATAAATTTATTTTTTAACCCTTCCAGTTCTTCAAAAAAAATAATAGAGCTGCGGCTGCGGTTACCGTATACTAAAGTAAAACTGCTGTCAGGTTCCGATCTTAAAGTCGTTTTAATAATTGAAATAACAGGAGTAATACCGCTGCCTGCTGCAAATGCGAGGTAATTTTTTTTATTGGTTGAATTTAACTCAGTGTAAAATTTCCCAACCGGTTCCATCACTTCCAACATATCTCCTGGCTTCAACATTTCATTTGCAAAAGAGGAAAACAATCCTCCGTCAACTTTTTTAATGGCTACTGTCCACTTAGTATCAAGCGGGGAGCTGCACAGTGAATAAGTTCTTCTTATTTCTTCACCATTGATATTGGTTCGCATGGTCAGGCTTTGACCTTGCTTAAATTGAAATGCATTTGCTAATTCTTCTGGAACTTCGAATTCAACCGAAACACACTGATCTGTTTCCTTATTTATTTTCTTTATTCGTAGCTGATGAAAATGAATGGACATATTATTTCCTCAATCCATCTATCATTATTAAAACCATGTTGTCTTCAAGTTCTTTCGCAGTAATTTTTGCCGTAGAGCGGTGCCAGCTTTCGATACCATTTACAGAGTGCAACATTATAAGAACAACTGTAGGCGCATCAATTTTTTTTATCTCGCTTTTTGAGATCCCTTCTTCAATAATCGCAGCAAAACGTTTGCGATAAGTGCGGCGCTGATTATGGAAATTGGAAAGATATGGCTCATCAAGGTGTTTCCATTCCCGGTCGCAAACGATCACCTCTTCAAAATTCTCGATCATTTGCTTTATATGAAAACGAAGAAGTGTTTCAATTTTTTTAATTGATCCCTGGTTGGTTGATTCGATTTCGTCCATATACATGGTGAAACGATTGGCGACATCAAAACAAATACTTTCGAGCATTTCGTTTTTAGAACGAATGTGGTTGTATAAACTGGCTGCTTCGATGCCAACGGTTTCAGCGAGGTCACGCATTGATGTTGCGGCAAATCCTTTTTCGCGAAACATTTGAGCTGCTTTCTTTAGTATGAATTCCTTTTTGGAAGCTTTTTTTCTTGTTGCTTTCATAATAAATCAAAGATAAGTTCAAATACAAATGTAAGTTCAAAATATCAACCAGAATTAATAATAACTATTCAAAAACCTGTAGGTTTGCGCCGATTTATTATTAAGCAGTACAAACTGATAGTGACAAAAATCTGAAATCCGCAATCTTAAATTTAAAATAAAGAACAAATGTCCCTGATAGTAGTAGGCTCAATGGCCTTTGATGCAATAGAAACTCCATTTGGCAAAAGTGATAAGATCGTTGGTGGTGCGGCAACGTATATAGCGTGGAGTGCTTCTAATTTTACCCGTCCCGTAAAACAGATATCTGTTGTCGGCGGCGATTTTCCGAGCGAAGAATTAAGCATGCTCGAAGCCCGGGGTGTAATACTGGAAGGCGTGCAGGTAAAAGAAAATGAGAAATCTTTTTTTTGGAGTGGTCGCTATCATCTTGATATGAATACAAGAGATACATTAGAAACCCAGCTTAATGTATTGGGAAGTTTCAGACCCGTGGTGCCCGACAGTTACCAGGACTGCGAATTTCTTATGCTTGGTAACCTGCTTCCATCAGTTCAATTATCAGTGATCAACCAGCTAAAGAACAAACCCAGGCTGGTCATACTTGATACTATGAATTTTTGGATGGATACTGCGATGGCTGACCTTGAAAAAGTTTTGAAAAAAATAGACGTGTTACTGGTGAACGATGCAGAAGCAAGACAACTCAGCAGTCAATATTCATTGGTTAGCGCTGCAAAAGCCATTATGGAAATGGGACCGAAATACCTGATCATAAAAAAGGGGGAGCACGGAGCGTTGCTTTTTAATGAGGATAAAGTTTTCTTTGCACCGGCTCTTCCCCTTGAGGTTGTTTTTGATCCAACGGGTGCCGGAGATACTTTTGCCGGTGGCTTCATTGGTCACATTGCAAGAACAAAAGATATCAGTTTTGAGAACATGAAGTCAGCAATTATTGTCGGTAGCGCTATGGCAAGCTTTTGCGTTGAAAAATTTGGAACTACAAGATTAAGAGAACTGAAAAGAGAAGATATTGACAACCGCATAAACGCGTTCAGAGAACTGACAAAGTTCGATATCGAACTGGGATAAAATAAATGTATGACCGGCGTTGAGTTTCTATTCAGCTTCCGTATCTTTTTTATTGCAACTTCCGTATCAGTGCCTCCTGAATAAGCTTTTTATATTTTTTCTTTGTCTTAGTCATTTTTTGATAGTACGCCTGGATCTGTTCATCATCCAGAATAATTGACTCTAAATAAATATCATTTGTTTTTATAAAGGTTTTAACTGAAAGATTTACTTGCGGGATAACCTCGTCCTTTACTTTCAAATTGTAAATAGCTATATAAGGTCTTTCATTTATACGGAAGAATGCAGCAGTGTCTTTTTGGTCGGGCTCTATTACAATCATATTTGTCCTGGCAGAATCCCTGTTTCGTATTAGCAAACTGCCACCATAAAATTGAAGCGGGACCGTTGTAAATGAATCTACTTTATAAGCAATCTGCATGCTATCCAGTTTGTACAAAATATTTTCCTGGTTAAAACGTGAGGGATAAGATTTATTGTAGCTGATCCGTGGACCCATATCAGGTGTTATCGTTAATCTCCGGTAGTAAGAAGTTGAACAAAAAGCAACAAGGCAAACTGCCCCTACAAAATAAGTGACCACGCGATTCGCCAATGAAAAATTATATGCAGGAGGTTTCAACAAACCCGCAGCAAATATGAAAGGGATGGCGACCAGGTCCGTATAATCAATGGTCCGGTTAAATGACAAATCCAATGATTGATTTAAAAGTTCAATTATTGGTTGGCTCAAAGGAGATTTCCACCAAATAAAAAAAACCGTAATGCCGCCATATACTGCTAATCTATGCCTGTAAAAGAATGCTAAAAGAAAAACCGATAATACAAACAAGCCCGCAAGATCGGAGAGCTTACCAGTTAGCCAATTATGATATTCATATTTCCAGTAAATATCATTTAGCAACAGACAAGCAAGCGAAAAAATAAATATAGGATGCAGCAGCAGTTGTAGTTTGTTTTTCATATCCTGAATTTACAACAGCTTCTTTAATAGCTTAAATGCCTTTTTTCCCGGTGAAAGTATAGAGTTAATTAAGCTGACGTGCAAGTACAATGACATTCTTAAAGATTTCCTTTTTGCCATCCAGGTTAAAAATTTCTGTAAGCAAAATATAAGTGCCGACAGCTAATTTAAGCCGCTTATCATCCAGGCCATCCCAGGTCCAATATCCCTGTAAGCCAAGTGTTCCATTTTTTACAAGGTTACGAACCGGTCTTCCATTGGCATCATAAATAGTGATGTTGGCGATATAACCCGGCTCGTCTGTTTTGTATTGTATCGTTGTAATATCATCTCGGCCATCATTGTCAGGAGAAAAAACTTTTGGTGTGACTTCAACCGTTGCAGTGATACTTTGGATTAATTTATACTGTGAATTCTTATAGGTCGGTGTTCCATAACCAGCCGTTGATGCCGCCGAATGCCAGTTACCCGCTTCCTGTGAGGGTCCATCCGGGTCAATTCTTTCCAGTGCTACACCGTCTGGAGTACTAAGCAACGCAAACTGCCAGTCATCTTTGTATTTTACCTCATCAACTATTGTTCCCTGGAAATTTAAGAGAATAACGTCTCCTTCATCATCAGGAAAAGAAGGCAATGATGAAAGCTCAAAAACAGCATCGGGATTTTGAACCATGTAATCCAATGAAAGATTGATTGCGTCTCCTGTTACTACAATATAATCTCCGGGAAAAATATAGTACGGAATAGTTGAAATTAATCTGGTCGAACTTACGGCACCGCTACTATTACGGTTAGCGATATATAATTTATTTGCATCAAAAATTTTACTGCTTCGGTTATAAAATTCTAGATAGTCACTGCCTCCCGTCTTGGGATTAAATAAGATCTCATTGATCACCACTTCTGTTGCAACAGCATCAACTGCTAAACCGACCTTAGCCTTGTTTCTTGCACCAATAGAATTGTTCTTACAATCCGTAACATTGTTTACTGTTATATTGAACACTGTATTTGCCAGCATTACTGTTGTCAATTTCAATTGCACTTTGTCAAATAACGGGGAAAGTGAAGTTGCTGATTGAATACTTAACCCTCCATCGATAGAATAATTAGCGGGTGTTGCTCCTTTTAAACTATCAACGGGCTCATCAAATACAAGAATGATAGTAAGATTGTCAATCGCATATGCATTTTTTACAGAAGGACCAGACTGATCATTATTTGCAGCATCCAGAGAATTTTTCATTCCGGGACTTCCACCTTTTGTGTCTGTACTGGCTTTCCAATTGCTGATACCTGTGCATGGATTTTTTGTATCAATCATTTCCAGTGTCCAGCCGCCGTCACTTTTCACTGCATTTTGATACCATGGTAAAGAATAATTCACGGCATGAATGGTCAGGCCGGTATTGTTTTTTAAAAACAATTGATCTCCATCATTATCAAGCGAAGGGAAACTTGTTACTGAAATTACTCTTCCATATACCTGCATAGCAGTAACAGCGCTACCGGTGCAAATAATTACCAAACTATCGGGTTGTAAAATAAAATTGGGCATTGGCCCGCTTTGGCCGGTTGCATCACCAATTCTCCAATTCTGGAGGTTAATTGGATTGGCAGAAACATTTCTTAATTCGATCCATTCATTTGAGGGTAAGCTTATTTGAGGTGTTGGGTCAGCCATTATTTCATCGATCACAACATCATACCTGTTCTGTGTCAGTGAATACAAAGGAGCTAAGAGGAGGATAAGGAATAACTTTCTCAAAAGCATCTTTCAAATTAATAAATCCCTCTCAAATAAACGTTAGTAGAATAATTAAATTCATATAATATTTGGGATGAGAAATAGGCAGACTTATCTTTGCGTTTCACTATGACGAATAAGAAACATACAAGACGCACAAAAAAACAATCCGCCTAGGCGGAAGGTTTGCAGCATTGTATGTAATTATATAAAAGCTTGACAGGCCTTCCAAAATGGAAGGCCTTTTAATTTTAAATAATAAACCAAAGCAGAAAAAAATGAAAGTTGCAGTTGTCGGCGCCACAGGATTGGTTGGCACAAAAATGTTACAGGTTCTTGCAGAGAGGAATTTCCCGGTTACAGAATTAATTCCTGTAGCATCAGAAAGAAGTGTTGGTAAGGAAGTAGAATTTAAAGGGAAAAAATATAAGGTAGTTAGTATGACAGATGGCATCAAAGCCAAACCGGCTGTTGCAATTTTTTCTGCAGGCGGAAGCACTTCCCTTGAATGGGCGCCAAAGTTTGCTGAGGCAGGTATCACCGTTATCGATAACTCAAGTGCATGGAGAATGGATCCGACAAAGCCCCTTATAGTTCCTGAGATCAATGCTGATATTCTTACAAAGAACGATAAGATCATTGCAAATCCAAATTGCTCAACAATTCAAATGGTGATTGCACTAAATCCTTTGCATAAAAAATACAAAGCAAACAGGATTGTAGTAAGCACTTATCAAAGCGTCACTGGTACCGGTAAGAAAGCAGTGGATCAAATGATGGGTGAAAGAGATAAAGCGGTAAAAGGCTTAAACGGAGAATACGAAATGGCATATAAATACCGGATTGACCTGAATGTAATTCCACAGATCGATGTGTTTCTTGATAACGGGTACACAAAAGAGGAAATGAAAATGGTGAATGAAACAAAAAAAATAATGCGTGATGACTCAATTCGTGTTACTGCAACTACAGTACGTATACCTGTGATGGGGGGACACAGTGAAGCGGTGAATGTTGAATTTGAAAATGATTATGATCTTGGTGAAGTAAAAAAGATATTACAGTCTTCCCCGGGAGTTATTGTTGTAGATGATCCATCAGCCCAGCAATATCCTATGCCAATGGATGCACATGAAAAAGATGAAGTGTTTGTTGGAAGATTGAGAAGAGATGAAACGCAGGCCAATACTTTAAATATGTGGGTTGTTTCGGATAATCTCCGTAAGGGGGCTGCAACTAATGCAGTTCAAATTGCAGAATACTTACTGCAAAAAGGATTGTTATAAAAAATGAAAGCCCCGTTTTACCGGGGCTTTTTGAATTATCTCTTTTTTCTTTTTTGTTTATAAGGAAAATTCTCTCCAAAGCTATCAGTGATCCATTCAATGATCACATTCGGTTGGGTATCCCAATCTGCTGACCTTTTATAGTTGTCATTCCATAGTGTTTGGTTTTCGCTTAAAAGATTACATGATGCATACACATCAAAAGTTTTACCAACAGAACCTGGTACCGGTACTTTTGAACCAATACCTGTTTTATAAATTACCTGTTTTGCCACGTCTACGCCGTAAGAAGCTTCATCACTCATGTACCGTTGTTTTCTTATGTTCATCCTGATAACGGCGTCAACACCTAATAATTTCGCCAATTCATTATCATCCCTCTTCCAGCTATCACGAACAGAAATATTATTTTGCTCGAGAATTTTGTGGGTTGTATTAACGTCCTGGAAGTTTACAGTCGTGATGTACTTTCTTGTGTTTGCGTGTCTCAATATGCTGTTCATTAATGCATACTGAAAATTCACACTTTCGGTCTCTTCGGCTTTTGCAATGTTTTCAGGCGATAGGTTTTTCGGTTGTTTACCTGAGAAAACAATTTCTGCTGGTAAAATAGCCACCACTTTGTGGTCTTCTGTTTTTTCTGAAAAGTTACCTGCTGTGTAATACTTATTGCTGCAGGCAAATAAGAAGAGAGCGAACGAAGCAATGCATACATAGAGTAGATTTTTTTTCATAAAGGGTCGGGTTTAGATACTATATAACAACGATAATGCCTATGTAACTAGTATGGCCCTCGTTTAACTTTTCTGTTTGTTGATTAAAAGTTAATGAGAAGAAACACGAAGTAGAATTACTTTATAAAAGGAAAAACCTTTACATAATCGATTTCCATCGTAATTGGGAAAATTGAATCGTCCACTCCCTGTGCTCCGCCCCAGTTACCGCCTACGGCAATATTCAGCAACAGGTGAAATTTATTATCGTAAGGCCATGAAGCAAAACCTGACTTAGGATTTATGTATTCGAAAACTTTTTCATTATCAAAATAACCTCTAATACCATAAGGCGTCCAATCAAGGCGGTAAAGATGAAAATCGTCGGTGGCAGTCGGAATAAATTTAGCGCCGCCTTTTCCGTTAGCTCCAAAAAAAGCATTGGCATGTAATGTAAAATGAACATTGTTCAGGTCATAGCCTACATGTTCCATAATATCTATTTCACCACTAGCTGGCCACGCACCATATACACTTTGCGTTGGGAGCATCCATATCGCAGGCCACGAACCTCTTCCTTTTGGCAATTTTGCTTTTACTTCAACGCTTCCATATAACCAGTCAGCTTTGTTTTTAGTAACCATTCTTGCCGAGGTATAAAACCTTCCGGAATAAGTTTCTTTCCTGGCTGTAATTCTTAATATGCCGGCATTTATACTTGCATTTAATCCATCTGTATAATATTGAAGTTCATTATTGCCCCATCCGCTTCCACCGATATCATAACTCCATTTGCCTGCATC
>CBFGXP010000048.1:0-20437 GCA_965652775.1 uncultured bacterium | reverse complement strand
CTTCAAGCAATATGGGCAGAAGAATATATTTTGAACGTAAGATTGTCAACTTTGCGCTTGAATGAGGACTAGGCAGCGGTTTTTCAAATATCCATACTGCTGGAAGCCTTTTCACGTTAGCAGCAACCTTACTTTTCCTTCGATTGATGAAACTGGAATACCTTAATGATATCAATGATGCCGGAAAATATGCGGATGCCGACCCTGACAACTTAATATACTTGAACAGCCAACCTCTTTTAAATTACAAAGTATCAGTGGTGTGACAGTTGATAAACACAATAATATTTATGTGTTTCATCGCGGCGACAGAAAGTGGAACATGAAATACCCTGACAACAAGGAGTTGATTAACGTTCCTGCTATTCTCAAATATTCGCCACAGGGAGCCGGAAGAAAAAGAGATGATGTACAAAGAGACTTTCTTAAATATACAGCGCAGTTGATAAAAAAAGATATGATAATAAATCATGCTGAAGACCTGAAAGACTTTATGGTCAATGCTAAAGACAGAAAATATCAGTTTTGGGAGAGGAACCCCTTGTCAGTTGAAATTTGGTCTGAAACGTTTTGCTTCAGAAGTTAAAATATATGCATGAAAATCCTGTAAGAGCAGGTTTGTGTAAATATTCAGATGATTATAAATACTCATCAGCGCTATTTTATAAGTATACCGAATAAAAATTTTGATGCAGATTTCCCGTTAGCCCGGGATCCTGGAAGCATTACATCAAAAGAAAATCAACGAATACACCCGCCAATGGCGTATATTCAGGAGTTATGACTAATTGTGGTATTGACAAAAAACCTTTCCATTATGAAAAAATCAATAATTGGTTTCTTGCTCTGTTTCTATGGCGCAGCCGCTTTCAGTCAAAATGAAGCCGAGCACTTCACCTTTCCTGGCGAATTTGAAAAACACGAAGCAATCTGGATGGCATGGAAATTATTTCCAGTGATGGCTAAGTTTAAAGAAGAAACATCATACAACGTAATTAAAGAACTGACTCCTTATGTAAAAATAAACCTGATTATCCATCATGATTCTATTATTGCAACACTACATGTTGAATTCAGCAAAAGAGGGATTGACAAAAGCAAAGTTGAAATGTTTGTATATGGTTCAAATCCTTATCGTAATGTCCGTGATTCCGGTCCTGTTTTCCTGAAGAGTAATAAGGGAAATCTTATGATTGCTGACATGAAGTTTAATTTCTATGGCACTGCTTCGAGCACCAATGCCAGCGCAATGTTAATAGATACGATAGATCATTTTGTAGCAAGAAAATTGAATCTTCCTGTACGAACTTCCACACTGGTAAGTGAAGGCGGCGCGAGAGAGTTTAACGGAAAGGGTACGATGATGGCGGTTGAGTACACAGAGATGCACCGTAATAGAGGTTGGAGCAGGGATTCAATAGAGAATGAATTAATAAGAATGTTTGGACAGAAAAAGATCATCTGGTTAAAACAGGGCACTGCAGAAGATGACCCCAAAAAAGAGTTTGACATGCCTTCCGGCAAAACAACTACTGGTGGGTGTAATCATATTGACGAGTTTGCCCGCTTTGCTTCGCCCAATTCTATTTTGTTAGCAGAAGTTACTAAAGAAGAATCGCTAAAAGATCCAATGCACAAATTATCTCATGAACGTCTTGAAGAAAACTACCGGATCCTGCAACTTGCAAGAGACCAGGATGGTAACCCATTTAATATCATCCGGGTGCCTGTACCAGAACTATTCATTCGTAATGGGGGTGTAATGACCACAAGCTATCTGAATATCTTAGTTACAAACGGCGTGATACTTATGGCTTCATATTGGAAACCAGGCAGACCAGAAATTATAAAGCAGAAGGATGAACAGGTAAAAAAGATATTTGAAAAAACGTTTCCTGACAGAAAAGTGGTCGCAATAAATGTTGAAGATTTCAATGTTGGCGGTGGTGGTATTCATTGTGCAACGCAGCAACAACCTGTTAGAAACTGATTATGCATCCCAAGGAACTACACACCAACCGCCGGTTCAGTTAATTTATATGGTGTGACTTTTGCTCTGTCATTTGCAAACCATATAAAATGAAATTGACTAACAATTACCCATTATACGAATCCTGTATTAAAGCATGTCTTCGTTGCGCAGATGCTTGCAATCATTGTGCAAGTTCCTGCACCCAGGAAAAAGAAATTCATATGATGGCACGATGTATCCAGTTAGATATGGAATGTGCAACTATTTGTTATGCTTCAGCACAGCTGATGAGCCTCGGAAGTGAAATGGCAAAAGCTGTTTGTCAAATTTGTGCAGATATCTGCTGGCAATGCAATGAAGAATGCAGTAAACACCAGACAGATCATTGCCAGGAATGTGCAAGGGTTTGCAAATTATGTGCAGAAGAGTGTCAAAAGATTGCCGCCTGACCATTTAACAAAAAACAATTAACGAATAACCCCCACTAACATTCAGGCAAACTGAGTGGCACATTTATCGCCAATCCACCATCAGCAGTTTCTTTATATTTTGTATCCATGTCCTTTGCAGTATCCCACATGGTTTTTATTACCGCATCCAAAGAAACTTTTGCATAATCTGGTGAACCCTGCAATGCAAGTTGTGCCGCTGTTATCGCTTTTATCGCACCCATTGTATTTCTTTCAATGCATGGCACCTGTACCAAGCCAGCGATCGGGTCGCAGGTAAGACCAAGATGATGTTCCATTGCAATCTCCGACGCCATCATTGCCTGCTTTTGCGTACCACCCATACATTCAGTTAACCCCGCAGCAGCCATTGCAGATGATACACCGATCTCCGCCTGGCAACCTCCCATTGCTGCAGAAAGTGTAGCGCCTTTTTTAAAAATGCTTCCGATCTCCGAGGCTGTCAATAAAAAGCGAATGATCTTATCTTCATTATTACCTTCTCCAAAAACAATATAATAATGCAACACGGCCGGGATCACTCCCGCTGCACCGTTGGTGGGCGCGGTTACTACACGGCCAAAAGATGCATTCTCCTCATTCACTGCCAATGCAAAACAACTTACCCAATCCAATGTATACTTAAATGAATTGCCACCTGCTCTTATCGTAGCGATCCAACTTTTATAATCGTTATACTTTTTTCCAGCCAGTAATTTTTTATTCAATTCAGCAGCCCGGCGTTTTACATTTAGCCCACCGGGCAATATTCCTTCGGTATGACATCCACGATAAATACATTCACTCATCACTTTCCAGATAGTTAATACCCCTTCCCGGGTTTGCTTTTCTGGTCGCCATGCATTTTCATTTTCCATTACCACTTCATTAATTGACATTCCTGTTTTCATGCACCAATGTAAAAGCTCATTCGATGTATTGATAGGAAATGGTAATTGTATTTCTGTCGCGGAAGTCTTTTTTTCCCCTTCCTTTACAACAAACCCGCCACCCACACTGTAATAGGTTTCTGAAATGGCTTCTCCATTTTTGCAATTTGCCAAAAAGGTAACAGCATTGGGATGATAAGGTAATGATTCACTATAAAGAAATTCTATGTCTTCCCTTGGATCAAACTGAACTTCATGCAACCCACCAAGCACTAATTCTTTCATTGCAGCAATGTCGGCAATGCGACTATTGATCGCCCGCACGTCAAAGGTTACCGGATCTTCACCACATAATCCCAATTGTATCGCTATGTCAGTACCATGACCCTTGCCTGTTTTTGCCAACGACCCATACAACAAAATCCGGACTGCAGTGACTTGGGATAATAAATTCCGATCCAATAAAGTCTGTACAAATCTTTGAGCAGCACGCCATGGCCCTAATGTGTGTGAGCTTGAAGGCCCCACGCCTATTTTAAGAATATCGAATACTGATATGGCTTCGTGTGACAATTTATTAGTTTAGGATTGAGATTTCGTTTCAGCTTTCCTGCTCAATAGTTCACGATATCGTTGTTCATGTTTTTCCCATTTCACTTTTACTGAAAATACCGAAATAAAAACCACGATGGCTAATATTGCTACAAGTAACACCAGAATAAGTGATTTAAACCCGGGATAAGTTTTTGTGACCGATGCTACCCGTTTATCCCATCCGGAGGCGAAATTTAGGAACATGGCTAGTGCAAACAGTACTCCGAATGGTAAGCCAATTGCAATCTGTTTAAAGAACCTTTTTTGTTTGAGGCGGTTTACTTCCCAATATTTTATGAAATCCTGCTCTTCTTTTGAAAACATCAGCAAAATTACAAATGCTGCACACCAACTTGCCATAGCGCAGTAAAATAATTATCTTGTATCCAGTTAAAATCAAATATCTTGAAAATATCGCCACTATTAGCTCAATACCTCTTCACCAACAAACAACTCAGCCTTGCAAGCCTGGGAAGATTTATCCTCGATGATTCAGGCGGGATAAAATTCCAGCAGGACTCTTACGTGAAAGAAGATGCAGAATTAGTAAGTTTTATTGCGGAGAATACCGGTAAAATGAAAAGCCTGGTTGCTGCTGACCTGGAATCAAATCTTGAACTTGCCCGCCAGTTCTTAAATATAGGAAAGCCTTATCTATTTGAAGGTATTGGCACCCTTTCCAAAAACAAATCGGGTAATTATGATTTTGTTCAAAGTAATATTTCGACTGAAAAGAATAGAGATGGTGCCGGTGAAAGCCGTGATATGACATCAACCACTGAAAATTCCTTTACGGACTACGAAGAAATGTTTTCCCCCAAAAAACCCAAAGGTCCCGCAACAAGAAAAATATTGACCTGGTTTGTTGCAATTGCCGGCCTCTCATTGGCAGTTTTCGGCGGATATTTCGTTTATAACAGAACAAAGAATAAAAAGGATGCCATTGTAAAAGAACAGGAAAATCTTATAAAACCCCAATTGGACAGTATTCCCAAAACAACGGATACCTTTCAAGCTATAGCAAAGCCCGTGGATAGTTCCGGCACCTATCGCTTTGTGATAGAGAAAGCCGCAAGACAAAGAGCTTTCACGAGGTATGCTAATCTGCGAAAAATTAAGGTCGACGTAAAAATGGATACCAAAGATTCCATTCTTTTCAATTTATTTTTTGTACTCCCAGCCACTCCGGCTGATACTGCCCGCATACGGGACTCACTACAGATCCGGTACAGCACAAGAAGTAAAACCGTCGTCGAGTCAAATTAATTTTAAAAAAAACCTGTGAAAGCTATTGCTTTACCGGAAAAATATTTTAACCTTGCTTCCCTCTTGAGAAACCTCCGGAACCTTCCCATTACATACCATCCCTTATTCTTACATTTTCTGTTCCGTCATCCTTATTGCTTGTTCTGATTAGTAAACAACTGCTATATGAAAATTGCACAGCATTTTCGTGCATTCCTGGAAAATTATGATTACCTGCAACTGCCTCAAATTGGGAGGTTTGAAGTTGTTGGCGAAAACCCTGCCACCCCTGAGGCGGGATCTTCAAGTAAATGGATCAACTTTTCAGCAAATAAAGACCAGGCAACCGATTCAGAATTGGTTGCGTTTATTTCCAATAATATGAAAGTTGAAAGTTGGATTACTGCATCAGATCTCGCCAGCTTTATCAGTTCTTTAAAAGAATTATTGATCCAGGGTTTTGAAGTGGAAATTCCGGGAATTGGTTATCTCCATTTTGAACCCGGTAATAAATTAAAATTTTCGGGAAAAAATATTTATAAAAAAACTACCCAGAAAACCTGGAAGCGAATTCCCGCTGGAATGTCTTCTTCTTTCTGGTTATAACTCCTGCTTGCTATATGAACACCGGGCTGCTGCAATTTGTGGCAGCCCATTTTATTTGCTATACCTGAAGCAAGATGCCTGTTGTTTTAGGCACTCAAGAATAAATTTGTGTTTATTATTAATTAATTCTAACGTGTATAATTTTTCAAAGCATCTTTTGTTATTCGACCCCATTCTTTAATGTCGGTCTCTTTCCAATTCCCATTAGAATTTGCCGATGGGTTTAAAACAGAGCAGGATTCATTTTTATCAGACACCGACCAGGCCACCCAACTTATCTTTTTTTCGTCCATCCAATCTTTGAATTTTTTCCATTCAGCATGATCGATCGGACCATCGCCCGTGGCTTCCATACCAGCGCATTCACTCACAAATATGGGTAGTCCTTTCCTGATAGCTTCATCTGTTCTATCTCTTAACCATTGTTTATGTGTACCAGCATAGAAATGCATTGTGTACATCAGGTTATCAAAATTTTTGATCGGGTCGGCAGCTGGTAACTGAATTTCCTGGTCCCAGCGAGGGGATCCGACAAGTATGATGTTGTCCTTATCAATAGAACGGATCTCGGCTATTACTTCCTCAGCATATTTTTTTACTTCAGGCCAGGTTTCATGATCCGGTTCATTGAATATTTCATAAATGATGTTGGGATACGAATGATAGGCGGTTGCCATATTCTTAAAAAAGGCCTTTGCTTCCGCGAGATTGATATTATGACTATGCCAATCGATTATCACATATATATCTTCTTTTATTGCCGCATCTATTACAGCTTTTATCTTACTTAAAGAACCAGCCGAGTCTTTTATATAACCTCTGTCCGGTTCCACTCCCATTGCCGCCCGCACAACGGAACATCTCCAATCATCACGAAGCCATTTTACAGTACCCGCATTATAAAATCGTGGCCACCAGTTGTGCCAGCCAAAACTCATCCCGTGTAAAACAACTGGTTGTCCTTTTGCATTTACCAGCTGCGTTCCCTCCACTTTAAGCTTGCCATTTTGTTTTACTACCTGCGCTTTCGGTATTGTCAGCATTAAAACTGATACTATAAGGAAAAATAATTTTCTCATTTATAAATCTTTTTAAGATCATTCTCAAATAAGGTGTAAGGATCATTGTAAAATTTTATAAAGTCCTGTTCACTTGTATGCCCCGGAAATGGAGCATAATAATGTGTAGGACTTTTTGTATCGTTTCGCCATACCAATACATAGGTTAATTTTAATTTTTCTTTCTTTAATGATCTTAACAAAGTTTCCGTCCACCAGGTTGCATTGGGAATAGATTCCAAACCAGTTTCAGTAAAAGCAGCGAGCTTACCGGTCTTTTCTGCGTAGTCGGAAACGATTTTTAACTTGCGAATGCCGGCTTCAAGATTGTATTTCCCATCCCTGCCCCAATCACCATAATTGTCTACTCCAACCATATCTACCCATTCGTCGCCGGGATATCTTTCCAAATATTGTTCTTCAGTAAGGAACCTGTTATCTGGTGAAAAAGCATAAATAAAATTGTGAACCTTTAACGAATCTCTTAAATAAGAAACAGTAAACCTCCACAATGTCTTAAATTCATCAACTGTACAATGGGCCCTTCCCCACCAAAACCAATCGCCATCAAATTCATGATAGGGACGAAAGATCATTGGTACAAGCTTGCCATCTTTGCCTTTTGTTGAATTTGCAACGCCTGCAACCGTGCGAAGTATATTTTTATATATAGTATGATGCGACCCGCCAGGTATAATCAATTTTACAGCCGGTTTTGAAATGGTATCAACCCAGTAAAAGCCACCGCCTGAAGCAGGATTAATGAAATGCCAGGAAATAGTTGTTACCCCACCGCGATTGTAAGTCTCAGCAATTGTTTTTTCCAATTCCTTTTTTGTTCGTTGAATTAAACTGTCGGGTCGTCCGCTTAAGCCACTAAAATCAACGCCGATAACCGCCGGGTGAGAACCCGTGACTGATTTTACGTCACTTCGGTTTGCATCACCATACCAGCCATGACCATATTCGGTTGCATGCTGGTGTCCAAAAAGAATATGGTTCTCTGAGATTACTTTAAGATTTTTATATAATGCCTTTGTCTCCTTAGTAGCATTAGCATCGATTAATACGGAAACTTTTTGTGCAAAAGCTGCTTTCGCAAAAACGAATTGAATAACGACTAAAGTAAAATATCGCCACATAATTTTATTTCTTTTCTATAACAAGATACACAGCTCCCCTTGCAGGAACGCTTACAGCAATTCCATCGGCAGTGGATGTTTTATATGGATTGAGGGTTTTATATCCTGATGGTCCGCCGGATGCATAAGAGGATGCACTGCCGTTTACCAATACATTTCTTGAAAATTCACCATTGTCACTACCTCCATTTAATCTATAATAATAAAAGCTATTTCCTTTTTTGAAATTATTCACTACTACCTGTACCGTTGCCGCGGAAGTAGATTTGTTTATTATTGCTACGGCTGTTTCACCGGAAGTAAAGGAAGACGCATAACTAACAATTGATGATGCTGTAGATACAGAAGAAACCAACCGGTCACCAAGCATTTTTTGAAAGAAATACATGTAATAGTAAGCAGGTCGTGGATTCCATTTTGGTACACCATCCGGTTCGTCGCCAATATTAAACATGCCATGATCATTGCCGTTATCCCATCCATTTGCAAGGTCCCATCTTCCCGTCATGCCAATTTTATTTTTCAGCGCTTCTCCAATTACCATTACTGCATGAAGTCCATTCACATTGCTTACTGCTTGTTTCGAACCCACAGAGAATATATTATATTCACCCAAAATGACCGGCTTATGTGCAATGCCCGCATTCGTCATCGATTGCTTTACATAGTTCATCATTGTTTGCGTTACACTTTCTGGTGTCGCTAAGATTATATCTGCAGTAGCATTTGTTTGATAGGGCGTATAATAATTATGAACGATATAAAAATCAGGGACGGTGCCTGCGCCCGTAAACAAACCGGTATTCCAATTGGTAGCTGTAGGTGTCCACCAACCTTGCGGCGCCGACTCATTCATCACGGCACCAATAAAAATTGTTTTCCCAATTTCCTGTGCAGCTTTACGCATACTGTCTGCAAATATTTTAAAATGCTGTCCATATAGCAATCCTGATAGATATTCAGGTTGGCCATCCTGGTTGTTAGCGATATTGATTCTGTAACCGGCTTCCCAATCGCCAAAATTTTCATTGCCGACTTCCCAGTATTTTGTACGGCCATTATCATATCTTACCCAATCCGCGGCAAGATGCGCAGCCTTTGCCACAGGATTCGTACCAGTACCATAGCGTGCATATCCATAATTCACAGTGATCATACCTTTATTATTTGTTTGCTGAAGCATGTTATAATAATTATCTACAGAACATGTCCAGTTTGCTGTGTTTGTACCAAACCAATATCCTGCTGCAACAGCGTTTCCATTTGCCTGCAGCAGGTTTGCCGGTGCATCAGCCGGTGGAGTATTTACCGGTGCATTCCAAAAGAACACATCACTCAAACTTCCGCCGGGAAAACGAATGATATGTGGGTGTAACGTTGTCAAATGGTCGATCAATACATTTTCAGTAACCATTTGGGTCATCCAGATATTAGCATTATTACCAGCAATTGATCTTGGTATTTTTGTTAACACATTACTTCTGTCAATGGTTACTGTGGATGTTACACCGGTTGGTAAAGCAGCTGCAGTGAATGAAGCAGGTATTGCAAAATTTTTTGGCTCCCAATCATCCATAAAAAAACCAATCGTGGTCGCCAATTGCGGATCCACCTGGGGATTTACGGTAGTTGTATCTATTGGATTGGGAGGTGGCGCCGGCGTGTTCTTCTTATCACAGGAAGAAAAAATAATAGCTATAAAAAAAAGGCTGACGAAAAAACTGACCAGGGACTTAGTCATCATAGCTAATTTATTTTAATAGATATACCCGATAAACTAAGGAGATCTTACATTTTGAAAATTTGTTGCAGGCCGAAGAATCGGCCCGCAACTTAGTCCTACAAAAACTGCTGCCTGCTTTTAAAATAAAAGCCCGACTCAGAAATTGTATCACAGAGCCAGGCTTAATAAATTTCTATTTTATTTTTCTCTCACTTTATCTCAAACCAACATGGTCAATATGAATAGTAGCACTCCAACCCGCAGCCTGAAGGACGATCTCACTTAATGTAGCTGGACTTCCCAGGCTTGAAAGCGGCAAACTAAAAGTGGTCCAGGCTCCTTCAGCAATTGTTACTTGTGGAGGACTTGTATAATTTCCATTGATAACAACATTCAATTTTTTCCCATTAGTTCCCACTGCACCAAATACGGAAAATTCGAGTGTGGTGTATCCTGTCGTTGAAGCAGCAGTGCCAGCATGGAAAGTAGTTCCCTGGTAGCTATTTCCACCATACACTGATTTAACTGACTTTGTTCCTTGTCGAACAACGTCCGTACTATTAAAATCATGGGTGACGGTGTATGACCAATCCTGGAAAGTATTGTGTAACCCATCAGTATAAATCGGGAAAGGAAAATCAGCTAATGCGGGAAGACCGCCACTTATTTCTAAAATGTCTGCAGACCGAATGGTATCTGTTGGATTGGTAATTCCGAGTGTTAACTTACCTCTTAAGACGCCATTGGGAACAGTTACCACAATTTGGGTGGGTGATTGACTAACAAATGATGTTACTGCAGGAGCATTATCAAATGTCACTGAATTCACCATGTCAAGTTTGGTTCCTGTAACTGTAAGATATGCGCCCGGGGCAACCGGGTTAGGTGACATTGAAGTAATCGCCGGCAGTATTACATCCAGCTCAGCTGGCGATGAAGTTTGCACTGTGGACGCTGCTTCCACTTTCACTGTTCCTTTTCTTGCACCAGCCGGAACCTTTACAACCAATTGCGTCGCTGATTGACTTACAAAAGTGGTGACGGCAGGGGCGACTCCAGAGAAAATAACCTTCTTTACCAGATCGAGATCAGTCCCTGTTATTGTCAGATCGGCGGCAAGATTAATTGGATTAGGCGCTACTGATGTAATGACCGGCAATACAATATCCAGGTCAACACCTGATGTTGTCTTTACGCCGGAAGCAGCTTCTAAAGTTAGTTTACCTTTTTTTGCAGCGTCCGGAACTTTTACTACCAATTGTGTAGCAGACTGACTCACGAATGTTGTAACCGGTGTAGTAACTCCATTGAATATAACCTTCTTAGCCAGATCCAGGTCTGTACCAGTGATAGTCAGATCATTTAAAGGTTTTACAGGATTTGGAGACATAGAAGTTGTCAAAGGCAATGTAACTTTTAATGTGTCGGCCGTCTGCACATAATTTGAATCGGTGCCAGTGTAATGCAGGATCAACGGACCGGTCTCAGCATCATCAGGAACTTTTAATACAAGTTGAGTCATGGTCTTGCTCACAAAAGTTTGAACCACTTTATCGCGGCTAAAAATAACTCTGTCAACCCAGTTGAGATAGTTGCCGGTGATCGTAACATTTGTTCCCGGACGAGCCTGCGCAGTAATCGAAGTAACTGTGGTTAACACATCAAGATTAAATTGTGTTTTTGTAACGATGTCACCTTCTGGTGTCTTTAATGTTACATAACCTTGCTCAGCGGTTTGAGGAACGATCAGCCGGATAAGTTCTGACTTTTGTTCTTTGAAATCAGCTTGATTCACCGTTGCATTCGGTCCTGTAAACTGAATCGCAGTTACCCTGTTGAGATTAAGTCCAATAAATCGTAATGTATCGCCATGCTTTGCGCCGGTTGGACCAAAGCTGTGTAACTCTATTTTATCCGAGCTAGCCTCGTCATCATCCTTATCACATGATGTAACCAGGCCGACTGATAATACAAAGAGCATTAGCACAAGTAATTTGGAAGAAAATAGTTTTATCATATAGCAGGTTATAAACTTTAAAAAATTATTGTGGTAAAACTTTAGGCACAACCCTGAAATTATCAAAAGCAATATCTGCATCAAGGTCACCGGGGGCATGTCCCATAAGAATGCGGCTCCAATAACCCGTCGGGCTTACTGTTGGTTTTACCCGGTAACTTGCAAATACTTCTTCTAATGGGATAACCACTGTTTGCCATTGACCTTTTGTATCATAAGGAGGATTCCATTTATATGCATCATTATCTTCACTGGTTAGCCCCACGTTTATTTTGACAAGATTTGCATTGTAGGGCTTGATCGTATTTACTTCAAACTTGAGGTAGTAATCTTCAGGTTTTAAAATAGCTTCGTCAGGAATATTTTTACTGTGTACAGGCATGGAAGATGCGGGACCACCTGCCAGTTCATTCCAGCTCCATGAACCAATTTGTTTTTTGAAACGAATGTAGTTGCCACTGATCTTTGGAGGATCCCCGGGTCCGGGGTTGCTGACAACATAACTTGCGTTCCACCAACCTTCATAGGGATCGCTGTCAATAAAACGGTTTCGTGTGTCTCTGAACCAAAAATCAGATTTGGTTTCGCCAAAGTTTGTCTTTACAGTAATACGACCGGGTTGTGTGCCGGCAGGTACTTTCACTTTTATCTCCTGGTCAGTCACTGAAACTATTTGTCCTGCCCCACCCCCGGGAAATGTCACAGTTAATGGTTCATAAAAGAAATCACCACGGATAGTCGCAATATCACCATCATTCACAAATTCGCTGACCATACCTGCGATATAAGGCTCACTTATCTCAACTACAAAATCATGGAACAAAACATAGCCGTTGTTAAAAACGATCTTCATTTTGTTGGATATAGTTAAAGGGATGGGATTAGGAACTGTTACAAGAATACTTGTACCGGTAATATAAGTGGGGGTCAGTGTTGCCTGCCTGTCATTGAACCAAACTTCAACTGCATTTTGCAAATTTTTACCCACGACGGCAATAAGCTGACCCTGGCCGGCTCCTACTAATAATGAGTCGGATGATTGAGGTCTTGTGATCCTGACATAGCTTACGGAAGGTGTGCCGGTATCATCATTATCTTTATCGCAGGAAATAAAAATACCTGCAACACCTACGGCCATAAAGAGTACAAGTAAGATTTTATTTATTGATTTCATATCAGTTAAATTTCTTTATTGAAAATTTTATTGATCATTTTATGGATAGTCTACCGGTGGTTTTTGAAGATTAGGCGCCTGGCTCAACTCCACATTTGGTATTGGCAAAAGGAAGTTTCCTGCATTAGCGTTAATCGTTCTTTCAGTAAACCAGGAAGTTTTTGTAAAAGTCCATTCTGTTGGATTGGGCATAATATCTGGCCTGGTAAAAAATAATCCGCGGTCCTGTGAATTGAGAATCGAATATGCTTTTGAAGGATTCCAATAGTGAAGATTGACCATATCATACCATGACATTCCTTCCATCGCAAACTCTTTGAATCTTTCTGAAAGAACCATATCGAGAGTAAGTGGTCCGCTACCATTAGGTCCGGCGACAACATATGCCGGAAGTCCGGCTCTTGTATGTACCGCATTAAAATAATCTATTGCAGTAGCATCTGAAGTAGAAAGACCACTACCCATTGACGCTTCCGCATAGATCAAATACATTTCAGCAAGCCTCATCATATAAGTATTGTTTGGATAACGTTGTTGCGCCGCAATTCCGGCCAGATCGATCGGCGAACCAATTACATACTTCTTTACGTTTAAAAAATTGTTATCAGTACCGGTAAATGGAAAGATCAATTTGGTTCTGTCAGTCACTTTTGTGATCTCAGGATAGTAAGCTCCCGGTAACATAAACGTGGCGTGTAAACGCTGATCCACTGTTCTGCCTTTTAAAGTACCATTCGGTTGCGCAGCAATGCCTTCATACTGTGATACCAGCCACCAGGTGGCACCTTTATCACCACCCCATCCTCCAAAAGCGATGTCCGGACTATAAGCAAGATATTCGGGCATACTGTTATTTGTTCCCCAAACATTCGAGCCTGAAAAAACCCACTGGAGTTCGAACAAAGATTCCTTATTGTTATCATAAGGATATTTGAACAGATCACCGTAATTAGACAACAGGCTCTTACCACTATTATTAATTACCCGTTGTGCAAAATATTTAGCACTGTCCAGGAATTGTTGTTTCCTGACTCCACCTGTGGCTTCAACGCCGGCTCTTGTTAAATAAAACCGGGCCAACATTGCTTCAGCTGACCAGGTGGTGAGTCTACCTTCTTGCACGGCTACTTCAGGCAGATCCGCAGCCGCTGCACGCATTTCACGGGTTATAAAGCGCCAAACGCTGGGAACAGTATTCCTGGTAATTGAAGTGTCAAAGAGGTGATCGAAATTATTTTCAATGACAGGTACAGGTCCCCAATTCATTACTAAAAAACGGTAAGCCAATGCTCTCATAAACCTTGCTTCGGCAATCGCCATCTTTCTCGTTTTGGCAGTGACAGCAGAGCCGGCATACCTGTTAATATTATATATCGCGAGATTTGATTGAGCTACTACATTAAAAAATGCACGCCAAGATGCTCCATTTTCCCCGTTATCTCCGGTAGTATTGAATAATACATTACCCCTGTCGTTCCAGGCAGAATAGGCAGTACCTCCTCTGAAATCACCAAGATTGTACATGGCTTTGTCATTATAATCAAACCATACCTGGCTATAGAGCAAACTTGTAGCAGCTAACACCTGGTCATCAGTTTTGTAAAAGTTGGCGTCAACAACAGAACTCAATGGCGGCTTTTCCAGAAAGCTTTTTTTGCAAGCCGCCAATCCTGCAATGGCCACCATTAAACAAATGAAATAATTTATTCGATTTAGCTTCTTCATATTACTACATTTAGAAGTTTACATTTAATGTTGCTGAATATATCGGGGTTAAAGGATAACGTCCGAAATCGATACCTATCGCCTGATTTTGTGAACTTGAACCCTGTCCAACATAAGCGCCTATTTCGGGATCATATCCTTTATAGTTTGTAAACGTATAAAGATTCTGAGCACTTATTGTTGCCTTTAAACCCTTAATAACTTTTGTATATCCCAGATACTTGGCAGGTACATTGTATGAAAGAGCAACATTTTTTATTCTCACATACGAACCATCTTCCACAAACCTGGTGGATATTTTTGAATGATTATTTTCATTTGCAACTGTATTATTCGTTATACGCGGCACAACTGTACCTGCATTAGTGATATACGTTTTACCAGTTGCATCGGTAGTTAGCTTAGCATAGTCCATCCCTGCGATCAACAGGTTACGACTTAAATAAATGTTGTTAGGATTGCTGTTGGCTGCGGCGATATAATTATAAATGTCATTGCCGAAGGCGCCGGTAACAAGTATGTTCAGATCAAAGCCCTTATAATAAAATGCGTTATTAAACCCAAGCGTTATTTTGGGCCATGGATTACCAATATTAGTGATGTCATTCACATCGATCTTTTTGTCACCATTGATATCCCTGTATTTTACATCGCCAACCCAAATACCTGTCTGCGGATCAGTAGGTCTTCTCACACCCTGGTTATCTACAGGCACTGCACTGTTATTGATTTCTTCCACTGATTGGAATAAACCTTCCGCTATATATCCTCTGAATAACCATGGGGCAAATCCAATTGCCGAACGTTGGGTCCAGTTATTCATCCACCAGGAAACTCTTTCAAGAAACGCATTCTCGGAATTTAAAGCAGTAACAGTAGTTTTGAAATGAGAAAGGTTTAGGTTTGTTTCCCATCTAAAATCTTTGCTACTGATATTGGTCGTATTGAATGTCAGGTTCCATCCTTTTGTTTTTAAAGAACCTGCATTCACCAGTGGCGCTCCAACAGAACCAGGGCTACCATTTGTTCCCATATACCATGGCAAACTAGCGCCCAGGATCAGGTCATCAGTTTCTTTGACATAATAATCTGCTTCAACATTAAACCGGTTATTCAGGAAACCGATGTTGATTCCAATATTGTTTGTTTTAGTTTCCTCCCAACCAAGTTCGGAGTTGGTAAAAGTCGAGGGCAGAAATCCTGTACCCCATGGTGTTGCCCCAGTATTTAGCGGGGCATAAATTCCAGAACCGGTGCCCTGGTTACCAGTAAGCCCAATTTCATATCTCAGTTTTAATTCACTTATAAAATCGACATCAAAAAACTTTTCTTTACTTACCCGCCATGCAAATGAAGCAGAAGGAAAGTTACCCCACCTGTTCTCGGCGCCAAAATAAGGAGAGCCATCCCTTCTGAAAGTTGCCGTTAAGAGATAACGATTATCATAATTGTAGTTGAGTCTTCCAAGATAAGATTCCATTGACCATGGATATGTTCCACCGCCATTCGTAGCCGATGTTGGGTTGCCTGCATTTACATCAAATATGTCATTTGTAAGAAACCCGGTTCTTCCTGCAGACAAGGCTTTCCACTCAGACTCTTGTGCTTCATGAGTTGCCATGATGGTGAAACTGTGTTTATCGATCTGCCTTGTATATTCTAACTGCTGGTTCCAGTTCCAGTACCAACTATTATAAGTTCCACTTTGCAATGAAGCAAGTGTATTATAATGCCATTGATCAATATTATATGTTGGTGTATAATAAGTGGACACACCATCACCCATGCTTCCGTTCAACGAAGTTCTGAATACCAAACCCTTTGTTATATTGATACCAAGATTCAATCCTCCTAAGAATTGTCGTCTCTTAGCGGTATTAGTTATAAGATTTGCGATTGCTATTGGATTTATTGGAGCAAATTGATTCGCACCATTTACCGGATCACTTCCGCCCCAGGAGCCGTCTAAGTTTGTAACAGGAATTTGTGGAGTTAATGTCAAAGCACTTGCAATAAGTGGGCTTTGCGCATCACCATAGTTAGTGGTCGTTAATTTTTCATTAGTTTGATTGCCACTTAGATTGATACCAATGGTTGCCCAATCTCTTGGCTTGTTGTCAAGATTTAAACGAAAACCATACCTGTTAAAACCAGAGCCAGCTGCAACGCCTTCCTGTTTCAAATATTCACCAGACATATAATAGGTGGTATTGTTACTGCCACCGCTGAAATTGAGCTGGTGTTTATTCATCGAAGCATTATTAAACAATTCATCCTGCCAATCTGTTCCTTCTCCAAGTAATGAAGGATCTAAAAATTCTCCGGGAGTGGTGCCGCCAGCCAGCTCATGAAACTCATTTACCATTTGGGCGTACTCTTTCAAATTCATTACATCCAAATGCTTTGGCGGAGTTTGAAGATTATATTGATAAACATAATTTATTTTGAAATCACCAGCTTTACCACGTTTTGTAGTAACGAGTATAACACCATTGCTTGCACGTGAACCATAAATTGCAGTTGCGGACGGACCTTGCAGAATTTGTATGTCTTCTATATCTGACGGGTTCAAACCTGATAACGGATTAGTAGAACTTGAAGAACCAAAAGAAACATCTTCATTCACTTGCACCTGCACTCCATCTATCACATAAAGTGGCTGGGTACGCCCCAATGAACTAATACCTCTAATGTTTACAGAGATACCTCCCCCTGGCTGACCGGAATTTTGGGTAACATAAACACCTGCTGCACGACCCTGGAGAGCTTGCTCAATAGTGGTGTTCACCGTCTTTTCAATATCTTTTGCCGAAACTGTTGTTTGTGCACTCGTAAGATTAGCCCTTGTTGATCTTCCATAACCAACTACTACTACGTCGGTCAATGCTGCAGCCTGCTGAGCAAGCCGGACATTTATGGTAGTGCGATTGCCGACCGATATTTCCTGTCTGTCAAACCCGACGTAGGAAATGACCAATATTGATTTTTCACTTGCAACAGTAATAGAAAAGCTACCATCTTCTTTTGCTGTTGTTGCGTTGGTGGTATTTTTTTCAGTTATAGTTGCCCCAAACAAAGGTTCTCCTTTATCATTAGTTATTTTACCGCTGACCGTAATTGGAGGTGGTGGTGTATTCAGCGTTTCAATTATGGGCTCAGGTGCTTTTTCTCTCTCTTTAACCACTATCATCTTATTGAAAATCGTATAGGTAAGAGGCTGGCCCTCAAAACAGGCATCCAATACTCGTTCAAGGGATGCATTATTGATATTTACTGTCACCCTGTTTGCTTTCTTCAACAGTGCTTTGGTATAAACAAACGTGTAATCAGACTGTTTCTTGATCTCCCTGAAGACTTTATCAAGCGGAGAATTTGTTTCATTAAGACTTACATTTTGTGAGTATCCTTTTGCACTGGCGTTTATGCAAACGGCAAGCATCAAGATCGTGGTTAGTTTCATAATCATAAACATTTTGACCATCCCCCGCCTCCGTAACCACAGGGGGACGCAGCAAGCAATAAATTGCATAATTTTGTTTTGATTTTAGGTTAAACAATAAAAGTCTATACGTTCCTGAATTTGATTAGCCTAATTACCTACCGTTCTGCATACTACGCGGAACGGTTTTCTTTCGCTAACAATTCATATTTTTCCATCTTATAATGCTTTTACGGCATTACAATTATTTTCTTTCCATTGATCCCAAACTTTACCTTCCCTGTAAGTTCCAACGCCTTCAAAGCATCTGAAAGTTTTATATTGCGACGCATCTCAGCAATAAACAGATCATCCGTTTTTCCACTGTATTCTATTTGCACATCATACCAGCGTGACAATTGTCTCATAACAGTTTCTATGCTTGCATTCTCAAAAGCAAATAACCCGTTCTTCCAGGCAACAACCTCTTCTACATTAACATCACTTATTACTTTCACCATCCCATTTTTGGTTAGTTGTGACTGTTGATCGGGTTTTAAGATGCTGGACTGATCGCCATTTATAAATTTTACTGAACCTTCTAATAAAGTAGTCTTCACATTCTCTTCATCACTGTACGCATTAATATTAAAGTGAGTTCCTAAAACCTGTACTTCTGCACCGTTTACTTCGACAATAAACGGCATGTTACGATTTTTAGCTATTTCAAAATAGGCTTCACCGGTAATTGAAACCCGTCTTTCCTTGCCGGCAAATACGGTTGGAAAATAGATCGATGAAGTTGCATTTAACCATACCTGGCTGCCATCCGGTAATTCTAATTGATACTGTCCTCCATTAGGAGTAGATATTGTATTATATAAAGCTTCTTTTGAATTCTTCCTTATTGGATCATATAATAACTTTCCATCAAGTTTAATAACCTTTGAACTGCCCTGTTGTGTAAGCTCACCATTTTGTGCCTCATCTAAAATAATTGTAGACCCATCAGCTAACGTCAACGTAGCCTTATTCCCGCCCGGCAACACATCGTTCTTAAATCGTTTATTAATTACTTCTGCTTTTGCCAATTTGTTTTGAGACCCTGTGAAAAGAAAGAAAGCGCTGACTGCAACCACGCCAATAATAGAGGCGGCGACGGCGAACCTGCGCAAAGGAATTATGCGCCGCTTTACAGGTTTCGATTCCGATCTTATTTTGTCATGAATTGCCTTGAGTAACTTTCTTGAAGCTTCAGATCCGATCTCCCCGGACTTTTCAAGCTCGTCAGCAAAATGCTTTTGCATAAGTTGTTTTAATTCTGTGCCATCTGAATTTTCGAGGTACCTCGACAGCCACTGCATTTCGTTTGTAGTCCACTCAGATTGGCTTAGTAATTTCCTGAGTTTGATTTTTTGCTCGTCCAATGCTTTTTTATAAATACTCCTGACTTTTGAAAAAGGGGGGGGCTGATTTAAATTTATTTTGGATTAAATTTCGGTGGCTGAATTGAGAGATCAAAAGAAGATACCAGTGCAGACTAAAAAGTAAATAACAATTCCTGTTTGCCTTGGGTGTTCCCCAATGTATTTTTTAATACTTACAATGGCTTCGGATAAATATTCCTTTACTGTGTATTTGGAGATGTGCAATTCTTCTGCTGCTTTTTTATAGGTTCTCCCCTGCACTTTACATAACTCAAAAACCTTCCGTTTCTGCGGAGACAACTGATCCATTGCTTGTTCAATTGCATATAGCTGTTCTTCTTTCAGATCAGCGTTAATAATGATCGAATGATCTTGGCTTGATATGCGCAGGTCCTTCTCGGCGAGAGCTTGTTTCAATTTTCGCTTTAACTGGTCAATTGTTTTATGATGGCTTACTACAAACAACCATCCGGCAAGATCCTGTTCCGGGTCGATCGCCTTTCTTTTTTTCCATAAGGTAACAAACACTTCCTGAACAATGTCTTCAGCAATTGCAGGGTCTTTGATAAGTTTTAAAGCATTGGCGTATACAGCAGCATGATAGTCCCAATAAAGTATATTAAATGCGTCAATGTCGTCATTACGCAATCGTGAAGCAAGGTCGTTTGTTTTTTGACTCTTCAAAGCAAGCAGCTTAGGGTTATGGAGGAAATTCCAAATCGAAAATAACAATAAGGATTGAATAAATTGTTGACTGTCGTTTTAATTTGAATAATGTTTCGCCAAGCAATCCGGAAAAACCCGGGGCTTTAAACGATTTTGCTGTTCGGCAAACTAATGTGATGTAAAGATGTTGACTAAAAAATTAAAAACCCACTAATTAAGTTAGCAGGTTTTTTCAATTGAGAGGTCCCGACCCCGATTGAATCGGGGTGTAGGAGCTTTTCAAAAAAGGAAAAGGTCATCATTTCTGATAACCTTTTCTTAGAGGTCCCGA
>CBFGXP010000047.1:0-20586 GCA_965652775.1 uncultured bacterium | reverse complement strand
GCAAAATGAAGAATATAATCCAGGTTTCCCTCTATTTCGATATGCTTCGTAACATCGTGTTCAATAAACTTAAACTCTTTGCGTGTAATAAGGTGTTCAATATTTTTTATATTGCCGGTGATAAGATTATCCATCGCAATAACATGACAACCTTCCTTAATAAACCGGTCGCAAAGATGTGAACCTAAAAAGCCGGCAGCACCGGTGATCAATACATTCTTCTTCTCCATAAGTATTAGTTAGGAACAATGGTTTTTCTTCCGATACTTTCATAATAAAACCCGAGCTCTTGCATTTGTCCAAGATCAAAGACATTTCTGCCATCAAAGATCACTTTGCTTTTCATCCGCTCAGTCATTTTTTCAAATTCTGGTGTTCTGAATTCACTCCATTCAGTGGCTATGATCAATGCATCGCAATTATTCAGGGCATCATACTGGTTTTCGGTAAATACAATTTTATCGCCAACTATCTCTCTCACATTTTTCATCGCTTCCGGGTCAAAGGCGGTAACTAAAGCACCTGCTTTTAATAGTTCATCAATGAGATAAAGCGCCGGTGCCTCACGAATATCATCAGTATTTGGTTTGAATGCCAGGCCCCATAAGGCAATTTTCTTACCCTCCAGTTTATTGTTGAAATATTTTTTTATACGGGGAATCAAATACACCTTTTGTTTTTCATTTACATCCATCACAGCATCAAGTATGAGGAAATCATATTTGACATCAGAAGCTGATCTTACCAATGCCTGTACATCTTTTGGGAAACAAGACCCGCCATAACCAATCCCGGGAAACAAAAATCTTTTTCCGATCCTGTCATCGCTGCCAATACCACGACGCACCATATCCACATCGGCACCTAACAATTCGCATAGCCTGGCTATCTCATTCATAAATGAGATCTTTGTAGCAAGAAATGAATTGGCTGCATATTTTGTAAGCTCGGCGGATTTTTCGTCCATAAAGATCACGGGGTTACCCTGGCGCACAAACGGTGCATAAAGATCTCCCATTATTTTTCGTGCTCTTTCTGAGTCTGTACCGATCACAACCCTGTCAGGTTTCATAAAATCTTCTACCGCCACCCCCTCACGAAGAAACTCGGGATTACTAACAACATCAAATTCACACTGGCAGTTTTTTGCGATCACTTCGCGAACTTTTTCAGCAGTGCCGACCGGCACAGTACTTTTATCAACAATAACCTTGTAATCCTTTAAAATTTTCCCGAGTTCATCTGCCACTCCTAAAATATATTTCAGATCTGCAGAGCCGTCTTCGCCAGGTGGGGTAGGCAAAGCAAGAAAAATAATTTTTGCATCAGCTATGCCTTCGGCAAGATTGGTAGTAAATTTTAATCTTTCTTCACGCTGATTTCTTAAAAATAATTTTTCAAGACCCGGTTCGTAAATAGTGATCTGGCCATTTGATAATTTTTCAATTTTGTTATTATCGATATCCACACAGGTTACAGTATTGCCTGTTTCTGCAAAACAAGTACCTGTTACTAAACCAACATATCCAGTTCCAACAACAGTTATTTTCATAAGTAATTTATCTGTTTATATATTCCAAAACTTTTGATGTAATAAAATTTAATTGCTCGTTGTCCATTTCCGTATGAATAGGCAATGAAATCACTCTTTCCGTAAGCCAATCTGTAACCGGCAAGGATACTTTTGCCGTATCGTAATGCGCAAACATTTTTTGATGATGACCCGGCACAGGATAATATATCATTGATGGAATTTTTTGCTCAGCAAGAAAATTATTTAACCCATCCCGATCTACATCATCAAGCACTAAAGTATATTGATGAAACACATGACTGCAATAGGATGCCCGATAAGGGGTAGCGATCTTTGAATTATCTGCAAATGCATTATCATAAAAATCGGCCACTGCTTGTCTGGATTTTATATATTCATCAAGATGTTTCAATTTTATATTTAATACTGCGGCCTGGACAGTATCAAGGCGGCTGTTGCATCCCACCAATTCGTAATAATATCTTTTGCGCTGACCATGGTTTGCAACCATTTTCATTTTTTCAGCTAATGAATCATCGTTGGTAAAAATTGCGCCACCATCACCATAGGCACCAAGGTTTTTGGAAGGGAAAAAAGAAGTTGTGCCGATATGACCGATGCTACCGGTTTTCTTTTTCCCATTTTTCGAATAATAATCGCCTCCAATAGCCTGGGCATTATCTTCAATAACTACCAGGTTATGTTTGGTGGCGATCGCCATAATTTCATCCATAGGTGCGGAATGTCCATAGAGATGAACCGGAACAATTGCTTTTGTTTTTCGGGTAATTGCTTTTTCCAGTGCAGCCGGATCCATGCAAAATGTTTTAGCATCTACTTCAACAAAAACGGGGGTGAGCCTTAGCAAGGCAATTACCTCGGTGGTCGCAATAAAAGTAAACGAAGGGGTGATCACTTCATCACCTGGCTGAAGGCCAAGCGCCATCATCGCAATTTGAAGAGCATCTGTTCCATTTGCACACGGAATTACGTGCTGAACGCCAAGATATGATGAGAGGTTTGTTGCAAATTCCTGGACCGGTTTACCATTGATAAAAGCAGTGCTTTCAAGTACATTCAGCACGGCCTCGTCAACTTCAGCTTTTATTTTATGGTACTGCCTTTTCAGGTCAACCATTTGGATAGGATGCATGGCGTTTCCGGATTTCAGATTTAGGATTTGAATCTCGCTTTTAGTTATGAATTCAGTTTTTGTTTAACGGACGCAAAAATAATGAATTAAAGATAGTTTATCGGTTTGCCTTTACTTTTGTCGATCCTACGATGGCCATCGGGGGTGAAAAAAAAATTTTACCTGCTTGGAACTATTCTTTTACAACATCTTTTTGTGGTTGTACAGAGCTGGAATCGGCATAACATCACTATGGAATTCCAAAGCCAAATTTTGGATCAATGGAAGAAAAAATGTTTTTGAGCAGCTGGCTTCAAAATTGGGAACCCATAATTCAAAAGTCGCTTGGATCCATTGTTCGTCCCTTGGAGAGTTTGAACAGGGCCGGCCGATCATTGAAAAGCTCAAGGCCCAATGCCCTCATTCCAGCATTCTTTTAACGTTTTTCTCTCCTTCTGGTTTTGAAATAAGAAAGGAATACAACGGCGCTGATTGGGTTTTTTACCTGCCGATTGATTCTAAGGAAAACGCAAAACGATTTTTTGATATCGTCAGACCTTCACTTGTTGTGTTTGTAAAGTATGATTATTGGTATTATTATCTTACTGAATGTAAAGAAAGAAATACGCCCCTGTTGATGATATCTGCAATTTTCAGAAAGGAGCAACCATTTTTTAAGTGGTACGGCAATTTGCATAGAAAAATGATCCGATGTTTTACCCATTTTTTTGTACAGGATAAAGAATCCTTTGCTTTATTGGGATCGATCGGAATAAATAACGTGACCATTGCCGGCGACACAAGATTTGACCGTGTATCTGAAATTGCTGAAAATTTTAAACCTATTGAGGAAATCGAAAAATTTTGCGGAAGGTCACAAGTATTTGTTGCTGGAAGTACATGGCCATCAGATGAAAAACTCATTGCGGCTATTGCTTTATCATTACCAGATCTAAAACTTATTATTGCGCCCCACGAAATTCATGCAGAACATTTAAAGGAATTGAAAGCACTTTTCCGAAACTCAATTTTTTTCTCCGACCTCGATTCCTATCATTATATAAATCAAAACTGTCTCATCATTAACAATATCGGAATGCTTTCCCGTCTTTACCATTATGCAACTGTTACGTATGTTGGTGGGGGCTTTAATAAAGGCATTCATAACACCCTGGAAGCAGCTGTGTATGGCAAACCTGTCTTATTTGGACCTAACTATAAAAAATTCAAGGAAGCGATTGGATTGATAGAAGCCGGCGGAGGAAGTTGCGTTACTTCAAGCGCTGAGTTTTCTTCGCAATTGAAATTCTTGTTGGGTAACAAAAGTGAGCTCGAAATGCGCAGTAAAAATTCATTTGAGTTCGTAAAAGAAAATAAAGGCGCCACAGAAATTATCCTCCGTTATATTCAGGAAAAGCGCCTTTTAACCAATTGATAGAAATGCTTTACGGTGTCTCGTGTGTCATCCCAGCCTAATTTGATCTTTAATTCACGATTCATCCAATACTCTGCTTCGGTGTAAACATTAAAGCCATTAATGGTTTTTATACTGCGCTCATACATGGGTTCATCACCGCGAAATAGTTCATTGATAAAAACAAAACGGTCATTGATACCGATGGCTTTCCGAAGATCCCGTATTGGAGTATCTTTTATTGCATGCATCACCTCGGTCCTGTTCTCTTTTAATTTATCATTAAGCGACTCATGCTGGCCCATTGCTTCATTTACTTCTTTACCCACATTGTATTGAGAAAAGGTTGGTATTTCATTCATCGGATCGAAATGAATATCAAGCTGACTATTGTTTTTAGATTTTGCTTTTGTTGCGGAAATGACTGTTTCCATTTCTTCCTGTTGCTGTTCCACAACCGGTGTGGCTGCAATTGAAACGGGTGTTGGCAATACGACAGCTACTTTTGAAGTACCTAGTGTTCTTACTGATGATTTTTGTAACTGGTTTAATTCTGCCTGCAATAATTGGAGGGTAAGCTGCATATGTGCAACCTCAGCATTTTGCTTTACCTGCTCCTGCAGGCGGTTAATCAAAGTCTGGATTCTTTCCATTTGTTATACTACTTTTGACCGCGGACAAAGGATTTTAGTGATTTCACTGACTATGCTCAAATATTGTTCCTGAAATCCGTTTAAAAATACAAACTGTTTACCAACAATTATAATAATACCAGAATTTAACGATGTTTATTGAACCTAACATAAGAGGCGACCGCCGTGGATGGATCGAAGTTATATGCGGCTCAATGTTTAGCGGCAAAACGGAAGAATTGATCCGCAGGTTAAAGAGAGCCAAAATCGCAAACCTTAAAGTAGAAATTTTTAAACCCGCTATCGATGTACGGTATGATGAAGTAAAGATCGTTTCGCATGATGAGAATGCAATACAGTCAACACCAGTTGACAACTCACAAACTATCTTATTACTTGCACAGGACGTAGATGTGGTTGGGGTTGACGAGGCTCAATTTTTTGACCCTGAAATTGCAAATGTTTGCGATGAGCTTGCGTTTCGGGGCATAAGAGTAATTGTGGCGGGACTTGATATGGATTATTTAGGAAACCCCTTTGGACAAATACCAAATCTTTTGTCCAAAGCAGATTATATAACCAAGCTTCATGCAATTTGTGTTCGTTGCGGAAACATTGCCAATTACAGTTACCGTAAGGTTGCTAATGACGACCAGGTAATGCTGGGCGCAAAAGATGTATATGAACCAAGATGCAGAACCTGTTACAAAATTTCATGAGCTCCGCGAGTCATATATATACACTTATCAAAAAAGACCTGTTGCTTGAAGTAAGACAGCAATACAGTTTTTACGGAATATTGCTTTATATCATTGCGACAATTTTTGTTCTGTACATGACAATACAGGAACCCGACACCCGGGTTTGGAATGGATTGTTTTGGGTTATCCAGTTATTTATTTGCATCAACGCGGTTGCGAAAAGTTTTTTGCAGGAAACCCGCGGCCGAATGCTTTATTTTTATTCAATCGTCAACCCACGGGATTTTGTTTTGGCAAAACTTATATTTAATTCCGTATTGATGTTATTGATGAGTTTTCTCAGCCTTTTCCTTTTCTCTCTTTTCCTGGGAAATCCAATAAAGAAAGTGCCGCAATTTGTAGGGCTTGTTATGCTTGGCGGATGGAGTCTTAGTCTCGTATTTACATTTCTTTCAGCTATTGCCGCTAAGGCACAACAGAATGCAGCGATCATGGCGATACTGGGTTTTCCGATCATCATTCCCCAGTTGATGCTATTGATGCAACTTGCAAATACGGCTTTTAGTGATAAAACCGGGATTGCGGCATCTACTTTATTTTTAATTATAATGCTTGATATTCTTGTGATATTGCTTGCTGTGATCCTTTTTCCATTTCTTTGGAAAGATTGATTCAATAGACAAAAAGCAATCAGCAATTCCCAATAGAAATAGATCATTTTTTTAATATTGTCAATTGCCTGTTGCCAATTGTTTCTTTCCCTTATTTTTGCAAACACTTATAAAGATCGCTGCCATTGGCGTGATCTTTCCCATGACCGACCACAAAAACTATATGCATAAATCCTGGTGGAAAATTCTGGCTGTTGTATTACTGGTTTATACATTTACAGCCGGATTACTGATCGAAGTCCCACGTAATCCACAATTGCAGGAAACCATCCGCAATCTCTTCTTTCATGTTTGCATGTGGTTCGGGATGATGATCCTGTTTATTATTTCATTTGTCCAGGCCATTAAATATTTAAGAACAGGTAGGCATATTCATGATATAGCATCGCGGCAATATGCAGGTGTTGGTATATTGTTTGGTTTGCTTGGTTATATTACCGGTGCCATCTGGATGAGCTATACATGGATTGATTCCAATAAATCTTTTTATGATTCGTTTGATAGCATAGCCCGGGAGCCAAAACTGATTGGCGCCGCAATCGCATTGCTTATATATGCTGCTTACCTGGTGCTAAGAGATTCAATAAATGATATGGATAAAAAAGCCAGGGTCAGCGCAGTTTATAACATCTTTGCTTTTGCCATGTTGTTTCCATCTATTTGGATCATTCCGAGATTATTACCGAGTTTGCATCCAGGTGGCAGCGAAGGAAATCCTGCATTAGATTTTAAAGATGCATCACTGAATATGCGATTGGTATTTTATCCTGCAATAGCGGGATGGACATTGATCGGTGTTTGGATAGCTACGCTTAAAATACGAATGAAACTGATAACCGAACAAAGACTGTCGCAATGAAAAAATTAATTAGCATTTCAGCATTCACTTTTTTTTCTTTGTTTGTAAAAGCACAGGATGTGAAAATGGCTGATGTGATGAAGGATAATGGGAAGATATACGTGGTAATTGCTGTCATGCTCACAATACTTGCCGGGCTGGTCTTATATCTGATTCGCCTTGATAGAAAAATTTCCAAACTTGAAAAAAATAAATAATTGTTTCTTTAATTAAATGCTTGCCATATGTCTGACTATAGTTTTTTTGGAGCCGTTTCAAAAAGTTTTGATAAAGCCGCGAAATTCACTAACTGGGATGCCGGTATTCTTGAGCAAATAAAGCAATGTAATGCTGTTTACAGGATGAACTTCCCCGTAAAAATTGGCGAAAAAGTGGAGGTTATAAAAGCTTACCGCGTACAACACAGTCATCACAAAACGCCATGTAAGGGTGGAATTCGTTTTTCTACAATGGTTAACCTTGATGAAGTGATGGCACTTGCTGCGTTAATGACTTACAAATGCGCTATCGTTAATGTTCCATTTGGAGGGGCAAAAGGTGGTATTGCTATTGATCCTAAAAAATATACTACTTACCAACTGGAAAATATTACGCGGCGGTATACCGCGGAATTGATCAAGAAAAATTTTATTGGGCCTGGTACTGATGTGCCAGCTCCTGATTACGGAACCGGAGAAAGAGAGATGGCATGGATACTCGATACCTATACTTCTATGCGTCCCGGTGAAATCGATGCAGCGGGATGTGTGACAGGCAAACCCGTAACCCAGGGCGGGGTACGTGGAAGAAGAGAAGCAACGGGTCTTGGCGTTTTTTATGGCATTCGTGAAGTATGTAAGATGGAAGATGTAATGAAGAAACTTGGCTTGCCCACAGGCGTTGAAGGCAAAAGGGTCATCGTGCAAGGTTTGGGTAATGTAGGGTATCATGCTGCAAAATTTTTCCGTGAAGGCGGCGCTAAACTGATTTGCCTGGCCGAACATGATGGTGCTATTTTTTGTGAAGACGGATTAAATGAAGAAGAAGTGTTTCAGTATAAAAAGAAAAACGGAACTATTAAAAATTTCCCGAATACAAAATTTGTTGCAACCAGCGCCGAAGCGCTGGAGATCGAATGCGACATATTAATTCCTGCAGCATTGGAAAATGTTATCAATGGAGAAAATGCACCAAGAGTAAAAGCAAAGATCATTGGAGAAGGCGCCAATGGGCCTCTTACACCTGAAGCTGACGAAGTTTTTGTAAAAAAAGGGACTTTGGTGGTACCTGATATGTATTTAAATGCCGGCGGTGTTACTGTAAGTTATTTTGAATGGTTGAAGAACCTGAGTCATGTTCGCTATGGAAGAATGGAAAAACGTTTTACAGAAAACCTGAATGCACATATACTTGGGACAATAGAAGACCTGACAACAAAAAAAGTAAGTGCCCGTCAGCGAGAATTTATTATGCATGGACCTGAAGAAGCTGATCTTGTTTACAGCGGTCTTGAAGAAACAATGATAGCAGCTACGCATGAAATAATGAATCTTTGGAAAAGTAACCCTCAAATACCTGACATGCGCACTGCGGCGTATGTAGTTGCAATAAATAAAGTTGCTACGAGCTACGCCGAACTCGGTATTTTCCCATAAAAAAACCAATACTAACTGCCCGATCCCTTTCAATGAATGAAAGGGATTTTTTATTTCCAAAACGGCATTTGCTGGATTTCTTTTAACTCCCCGCCTGCTTTTTCCCAGGCATAGGTAAAGTGCCCATTGGTTATGATCAGGAAAGTTGCAGGCATTGAAATGTTATACCTTAATACCTGGTATAAAGCTTTTTCATCTAGCCTGATCTCCCCTGCCTTGCATTCTATCAACATCCACGGTTTATGAGCCCGGTCATATACAAGAATATCAAATCTTTTTTTCAGCTCACCTAATTGAATTTCTTTTTCAATAGCGATCAATTCGATCGGATACTTCATCTCCTGTACAAGGAATTGAATAAAATTTTGTCTTACCCATTCTTCTTCATTCAGCAACAACCATTGTTTCCTGATAAAATCAAAGATCAGTTCTTTGCCATGTTCTTGTTTGAATCTGAATACTGGCTCGGGATAGTTCACTTTAATCATCGGTCAAAAGTATTGATTAAATTAGCAGGATGAAGACCAAAGAAGACATTATAAAAAACTGGCTTCCACGCTACACTGGTGAAAAGCTTGAAAAATTTGGAAGCTATATATTGCTTACTAATTTCAGTAATTACATAGAAAAATTTGCAAGATGGAACAAGGTAAGAGTGGTAGGTAAAGGTAAACCCATGCAATGTGCTACCAAAGATGATATTACAATCATCAATTTTGGAATGGGAAGCCCAACTGCTGCAACTGTAATGGATTTGATGGCTGCTATTCATCCAAAAGCTGTTTTATTTCTTGGTAAATGCGGAGGATTAAAGAAAAGAAATAAACTAGGTGATCTTATACTGCCGATAGCTGCTATTCGTGGTGAAGGAACCAGTAATGATTATTTTCCTGCAGAAGTACCTGCATTACCTGCTTTCGCGCTGCAAAAAGCGGTGTCCACTACTATTCGTGAGTATGAAGTTGACTATTGGACAGGAACCGTATATACAACTAACCGAAGAGTATGGGAACATGATGAAAAATTTAAACATTACCTGCAGGAGATAAGAGCCTATGCCATAGATATGGAGACGGCAACAATTTTTACGGTGGGCTTTTATAATCGGATACCAACCGGAGCATTATTGCTTGTAAGTGATCAGCCCATGGTACCAGAAGGCGTAAAAACAGAAGCAAGCGACAGGAAAATAACATCAAAATTTGTTGATACTCATTTGAAGATAGGAATTGATTCATTGAAACAGTTGATCAACAATGAATATACCGTCCGTCATCTTCGTTTTTAAAAAATTATTTATGAAAATCTATTCTCTGGTACCGTTTGTTTTTATCATCACATTAACTACTAATAAATGCAAAGACAAGAACGAGAATAAAGTTTTTAAAGGCAGGCTTGAAATAAAAGCAATTTGCATGAACTATACTATCAAACTCCTGGAAGGAAGCTTAGATACCACACAAGTTGTTTCAGAATGGAGAGATGAAACAACTGGCAAAACCCACAATAATGTATTTGCGCTTGGAAGTGTTTGCAGTTTTCCTTCCACGATCAAGGAAGGGGATGAATTTTATTTTACTATCGATCCGGACCCGGTGCGTAATTGCGCGGTATGCATGGCCTATTATCCAAAACCACCGAAAAGCGTTGCGATTAAAGTTGTAAATAAATAATGCTTCCATTACTACGATTAAATGACCTTTCAATTGATTTCATTTCTGAATCAGGAACAATAACTGCTTTAAAAAACATTTCCATTTCAGTAACACGCAATGAAATTCTTGCCATAGTTGGTGAATCAGGCTCCGGTAAATCTGTTACTGCCCTCTCCATACTCCAACTGTTAGCAAAAACGGCAAAATTCACCAGTGGTACAATAACCTTTTCGGAAAACGGCTATAATGAAATTGACCTGATCGGTTTGCCAAAAAAGGAATTGCAACAAATTCGCGGTAATAAAATTGCAATGATCTTCCAGGAGCCGATGACATCACTTAATCCTGTGTTCACATGCGGATACCAGGTTGCTGAATCATTAAAACTTCATAAAAAATTGTCTGATGCTGATGCAAGGCGACACGCTATAGATTGGTTAAGTAAAGTCAAACTTCCCGAACCGGAAAAGATCTTATCAAAATATCCGCATCAATTAAGCGGAGGGCAGAAACAAAGAGTAATGATTGCGATGGCTATGTGTTGTAAACCTTCTTTGCTCATTTGCGATGAGCCAACAACTGCCCTGGATGTAACGGTCCAAAAAAATATTTTGCAACTGATCAAAGAATTGCAGCTGGAAGAAAAAATGGGAGTTATTTTCATCACCCATGATCTTGGCGTAGTAAGCGAAATTGCAGATAACATTGCCGTGATGTATAAAGGCGAAATTGTTGAGAGCAATACAGTAAAAGAGATTTTTACAAACCCGCAACATCCTTATACTAAAGGTTTGCTTGCCTGCAGACCAATACTGCATCAAAAAGGAGAAAGGTTACCAGTGGTGACTGATTTTATGGAAGGAAAAGCCTATGAAATAAAAATAGGGAATATAAATCCGGAGATCAGATCTATTGAAAGAGATCAGTCTCTTCTTGATGTTAAAAATCTTTCGGTGTGGTTTCCTGTTAAAAAAACTATACTTGGAAAGCCGCTCGCTTATACAAAGGCTGTTGATGATGTGAGTTTTGAAGTAATAAAAGGCGAGACGCTTGGACTGGTCGGTGAAAGCGGCTGTGGTAAAACAACCCTGGGCAGAACATTGCTCCGGCTCATTGAGCCCACTGCCGGTGCGATCATTTACAATGGCATGGATCTTACAAAGAAAACCGCAAGCGAGTTAATTCCTTTGCGAAAAGATATACAACTTGTTTTCCAGGATCCTTATTCATCACTAAATCCAAGGATGACAATAGGTGCTGCCATCGCAGAGCCTCTAAAAGTGCACGGACAATATAAAAACGAAGAACAACGCAAAGGGAGAGTGATGGACCTCCTTGAAAAAGTAAATCTTGATGCAAAACATTACAATCGGTATCCCCACGAATTCAGTGGTGGCCAGCGGCAACGGATTGTTATTGCACGAGCATTGGCATTGAACCCTTCTTTTATTATCTGTGACGAACCCGTGTCGGCCCTGGATGTAAGTGTGCAGGCACAGGTGCTTAACCTGCTAAATGATATAAAAAAAGAGTTTGGGTTCACCATCATTTTTATCTCACACGACCTCTCTGTTGTTCGTTACATCAGTGATCGGATCATGGTAATGCATGCCGGGAAAATTGTTGAAAAAGGGAATGCTGATGATATTTACTATCATCCGAAAAATGAATACACTAAAAACCTGATTGCATCTATCCCGGGAAAAAATCTTAATTACTCCATATAACGCAAAGGCAATTCGGAATAATCCGGTCTCTCATTATAAAACATCCTTGCGCTTTTCCTTTTAGAATAGAGAATTTTCTTTAACTGTTTCTCTATTTGTTCTTTGACCGGCACTTCTTCTTTGATCTTCTCATCCGTGAATTCAGTAAACATTATCTTATGGTTACTAATTGTTGTATGCCATCCGGGAACTACAGATGTATAAATATTTTCGCCTTCGTTGTCTACCTCGTCTTCGAAGCCGAATTGATTGTTATCAGGCGAGAATAGTCCGACTGTTGCTAATTTCCAGAATGTATCATCCTTCTTGGTTTTATACTTAAAGAAAAATACAAACCCCTTTCTATTTTTTACCAATGCCGGCAGGCTGTCAATAAAAACCAGTGAATCGGGCTTGCTATAATAAGAAGAGGAAAATAATTTGCTTTTGGCCAGGTCACGTTGATTTTTAAATGCAGAAGGGAATTTATCCAGCATTCTTAATGTTTTCATATCCATGAACAATTCATACCTGTATTCATCCAACTTTGCAAAATAGGTCAGCATAGTATCGGCAACAGGTAATTTGTTCCTTAAGAAAAGATAAACAGTATTATATTTTAATCTTTTATCGTTTGAAGACAGCATTTGCTTCATTACGTCATTAACCACGGGGTTGGTTTCTCTGAATGGCAATAATAACGTCGCATAAGTTATGAGATCTGCATTGCCCTGGTCTTCGTCGCTTCGACGGTAAAGGTTAACCGGTTTTGTTTCCGTTTTTTCATTTTCCGCTTTTTCTATTGCCGATTTTTTTTCTTCGATAGCCTGTTTCTTTAATTCCTGTTTTGCTTCGATCAAAAATTTGCTGAAATAGATTTCATAATCCTTTGCCTTTACAAGGCTACTGTCAACCATCCTGGAAAGCACTCGCATGAGCGGCTTTTTATAATCATCAAGCGTCATTAATGGCAATAACCCCGGAAGAATGCTCCTTGTCAATTCCAGCGAATCATATAATTCATCCATAAACCCACCGTTTGAATATCCATAACTGTACTCCTCGTTCAGCGCTGATAAGGGCGGATAAGTTGTCGCTAACTTACTGTATGAATTATGCTTATCCAGCACAGGAGGTTCATTCGTAATAATATCCCGAAACAGGTTAAATGCATATTGTGTTTTATGGTTTAGCAATGCTTCCAGAGCGGTATGCTGCAATTGTATAGTATCACCGGCCGAATAATAAATATCCTTCAACAGATCAGCGCTGGACTTAACCGGTATGTCTCCAAGCTTATTAATAAAGGAAGTTTTTCTCTCAAGGTATTTTTTTTCACTCCATTTAAATGAATGAATGGCTTTGGTCAAGAGTGGAAGGTCGCTAGAATCAAGATCTATTTCCCACACGGAATTGATCGCTCTTTTTCTTACCGTGCTATCAGTTCCAAAGAAGTCTTCAAAGAATACCTTTGACTTTTTTGTATAAGGGTTTATAATTTTTAACGTGTCGGCAGGTGTGAAACTTTCAAAAAAACTTTTAATAAAGCCCGATCGTTGAGAAAGTGTATCGGTTTCTGTTGTTAAACGAAAGCTAAGTCCATCCCGGTAGAATGTCTTTGTCAAAATGGCGCGGCTGCTATTAGTATCAGAGACCATTCTTTCAGCCACTTTCATACCATTTGGCAAAACAGATCGTTTGTCACTGCGAACGATCCATGTTGTATCGTAACCCGGAAAAAATCTGTTTGTGATCTTTCTCGATGCTGCACTGTCATTATATTCATATCTTGAAGTACGTGAAAAACTGATGAACACAGCTTCGCCGGTTGTATCGTTTTTTACAAGCCTTGTCTTATGATCATCATTTTCAGATGCGCCATAATAATTTTCATCGTCGTCATCTTCAGCTGAATAAGTATTCTCATCAGGCAATTCAATTTTATTCTTTTTTTCTTCAGGAAACCAGCTTGTAGTGACTGAAAAATACATTGTAGTATCTTTTCTTTGTTTTATTTCTTTATAAGTGACAGGAATGAACTCAAATGAATTAAAGAATTTATCTGCATGAGTATTATCGTTTTTCCAATGTGCGATAAGCGTATAATAGTGAGGCCCATGGATGATGAACCGTGTAGAAATGACTGAACCGTCTTTATGCTTATACTTGCAGTCAAGGGCAGGATAGCCTTTATATGTATGCTGCCTCCGACTGATATTTTTTTCAATAAATTCCGAAGAACCAAAACTTTCATCCATTAATGCGAGGTCAAATGTGTCTTCCTCGGCAAAACCGTAATTATGAACATCAGTTCTTATAACTGAAAAATGCTGACCGGTTGCTTTATCTTCTGCGTCATACTGCACATTACTGCTAAATGATTCATAAGGTTGCTGTGGAAGATCTACGGCAAAAGAGCCGTAAGACGGCTGAAATTTTTTCCAACCTGTACTCTTAAATTCTTTCAATTGAATACTGCTGAAAAACTTCTTCGCCTCATCGCCACTCTTTATATAATCACCATTGCCACCTGTTTTAAAAAAAATAACCTCAAATGGTGTAATAAAAATATTATAACGATGAAAATCACCCCTCCTGGTGCGGCTGGTGATGTCATATCCTTTATAACCATTACGGGTGATCTCAGTTTTCGTTAAAATTTTCCCCGGCACGTTTTCATATAACAAGCTGTCAATCTTCTTTGCAACCACATTTTCATTATGTCCCCAGTAAAGACTGTTTGTTTTTACTCTTGTCACCATATAAAAACTACCGTTGGCCATATCAGCATATTGTTGCTGATCAAACAAAAAATTATCGCCAAAGCGGTAAAATTTTCCAGGAATATCCACTTTATAAAATCCATCTTCAGCTTGTTGAGTAGTAAATGCTACCGGCACCCTGACTTTTTCGACATGATCTTTTTGTCTGTTATCCCGTGAACTCATATAAATAGGACGAAGCTTGTACCCTTTTCTTCTTAATATTTCGATCACCCCTCTTTCACCAGGAAGATGGGCCGCCCCCACCCCGACAAACAAAGAAGCTTTTCTTAATATAGAGTCGATTGAATTGGCCTGGATCTCATTTCTCCGGTATAAAAATTTTTCATCAAAGGCGTCCGACTGGCTGCTTAATTTATTAATGGAATCAAGCTGGTCAAGATTGCCGGCTCTATACGCCTCCTGGAGTTTGGCAGGAGAATATTCTTCATCAAAATCATAACTTTTTTCTTTCCTGTTCTTTTCCTTTGCTGCATCACGAAACGCCTCACTCATTAGTCGCATACTTTCTTCATAGCGTTCTACGCCTGCAACCTTCTTTCCCAGTTTCTTTCCTGTTTGATAAATATAGAGATCCAGGTAGGTATCCTCTTCGAAATCGCTGGTGTAATCGGAAAGCGTTCGATAAAGAAGGTTATTGATCATCGATGGCTTGGTAAACATTGCCATCTCGAGCTTCTTTTCATATTTACCGACACGTAATGTTCTTATACTAAGAAAATCATTAGGGCTGTCACTTGCGAAAGATGACATATTATACTGGAGGGAACCTAAATCAAAATTATCCATGTCTTCCTGCCATGTTTCCGGATTGGTTTCGAGTGCTACAACTTCGGAATTTCTGATAGCGAGATAAAAAGAATCGGAAAGATTAAAGGCAATTTTACTGCTGACATGCATGGTGCCAAACAGGTAAGAAGGTTTTTTCAGGCCATTGCCTGTGATTTCCCAAAAAAGGCTGGGGTATCTTTTTGTTTTGGCTTTTATCTGGCCTTCGGCGTAAAAACAAAAAAGTAAAGCAACAATCAGGATAAAGTATCGATTCATAAAGGAGACGGTAGCCCGGTTTTTAGTTATTCAAAAGATGCTGAATGCATTTGAATACATAAAAATAATCAAAACCTGCGGGGGTACTAATGAGCAGCCTAAAGAATGTGAAAAATTATTAATAACTGAGCGCTCAAATCCTTTACCTTTGCCCACTTTAAAACTGAGTGAACCGCCCGGCGCCGTAAGGCCGGATGGGAAACTAACTACCCCTCCCCGGATTGCATGCCTCCCGGACAGTCACCAGTAAATTATTAACAAAGTCCAATAGTCCCGGTAACAATCGGGATCATGCTGATGAAATCTTTAATCGAAGCCCGACTAAAAAATCAGACCAGGGATCGGAACGATGAACGGAGCGTCGCAACCAAAGATGCCCGGAGATTCAAAAGCTGGCAAACAAAAAATAAATTAAGCCCATGAAGCTTTCGCAATTCCGTTTCGACCTTCCCTTAAATCTTATTGCTCAGAATCCAGCCAAAAGACGTGAAGATGCCCGCATGATGGTAGTGCATCGCCACACCGGCCAAATTGAGAACAAACATTTCCGCGACATCATGGATTATTTCGATGATAAAGATGTGTTTGTAGTAAATAACACTAAAGTATTTCCCGCAAGAATGTATGGCCGTAAAGAAAAGACCGGGGCCAAAATAGAAGTCTTCCTGCTGCGTGAATTGAACAAGCCCAACCGTCTTTGGGATGTGATCGTGGATCCTGCACGAAAAATTCGTGTTGGTAACAAACTTTATTTTGGTGACAATGAAGAATTGGTCGCCGAAGTAATTGATAATACCACCAGCCGTGGCAGAACGATACGTTTTCTTTGGGAAGACTCCGAAGAATCTTTTCGTGGTATGCTTGAAAAGCTGGGTGAGACCCCTCTTCCAAAATATATTAAGCGTAAACCGGATGAGGAGGATAAAGAACGTTATCAAACGGTTTATGCCAAACATGAAGGCGCCGTAGCAGCCCCTACCGCAGGTTTGCATTTCAGTCGCGAGTTGATCAAGCGACTTGAAATAAAGGGAATTCGCTTTGCAGAAGTTACACTTCATACCGGTTTAGGAACTTTCAGACCAATTGAAGTGGAAGACCTTAGCAAGCATAAAATGGATGCTGAATATTACCGGATAGATGAAGAAGCCTGTAAAATTGTGAACCGGGCAAAAGAATATGGTCATCGTATTTGCTCTGTTGGCACCACTACAATGAGAGCTGTCGAGTCATCGTTTACCGCCCAAAAATTATTGAAGCCTTCAGAGGGCTGGACGAATATGTTTATTCATCCTCCTTATGAATTTAATATTGCAGATGCGCTGGTTACAAATTTTCATTTGCCAAAAACCAGCTTACTCATCATGACTTGTGCGTTTGCAGGGTACGATCTTATCATGGAAGCCTATAAAAAAGCAATCAAGGATAAATATCGCTTTTTTAGCTATGGGGATGCATTGCTGGTGGTATAAAACCCTGATTTCCCAGATTACGAAGGAATCCATGAAAATAACAGAGCCTCCCGAATGGGGGCTTTTTATTTGGATTGAATTTTGTGCAATAGAGTATGAGGCTGCACTTCTTGACATAACTCTTAACTAACCGCTAACAGCATTATTTCGTACCTTGAAAAGGAAGGAGATGACTATGAAAAAGATATTTTTAATAGCGGTATTATTTACAACCGGCTTTGTTACCATGGCACAGGTTCGTGTTGGAAGACACTTAAAAAGTCATAGTGAAATTCTGAATGATCAATATGCCAGCGGCATGTTTAAAGAGGCTGATGGAACGATCGTAGATGTAGGAAATGAAAATGCACAGGGATACTTTAATATTCTTGATTGGTTGAATGGGCGGGTCGCCGGGTTGCAGGTTTTTGTTTCAAGAAGTGGAGCAAGAGTTCCTGTCATTCGTGGTTCAGTTGCGAGTATTTATATTGATGAAATGAGATCGGATGCAACTTTTCTAAATTCCCTTTCGGTGAATGATATTGCAATGATAAAAGTGATCAAAGGACCGTTTGCCGGAGCTATTGGCAACGGCGGCGGCGGTGTGATCGCCATTTATACTTTTAGAGGAGACGAGGAAGATGAGGAGCACGATTCCAAATAACAACGCCAAGCGAAACTTCCAACTAAGGAAATTTATTCACTACTGGCCATTCACAAAATCAGTCTAACCCAAACATTCCCTTATTCAATTGCTGCAGGATCTGTGTTTTATTTTTTGCTGATACAAGTAAAGAAATATTATGTGGACTTCCGCCATAAGAAACCATCCTCACGGGGATGTTGACGATAGAACCAAATAATTTTTTGATCATATCTCTTGTTTGCGAAATTTCATTTCCAACCACAGAAATAATGGCCTGGTCACGATCTACCTCAATTGTGCCGAATGGCTCAAGCTCTTTCAAAATTTCCCTCAACTGGGCGGTATTATCAATGGTGAGAGACACCGCAACTTCCGATGTCGTGATCATATCAATCGGAGTCCGGTATTTTTCAAACACTTCAAATATTTTTCTTAAGAACCCATATGCCAGCAACATTCGGCTGCTCTTGATACGGATTGCAGTAATATTATCTTTTGCAGCAACCGCCTTCACTCCTACCGATTCCGCTATTTCAGAAATTGTAGTTCCTTTTGCGTCTGGTTGCATAGTGTTCAGCAATTTCACCGGCACTTTATAGGTTTGTGCCGGCCATATAGATGCAGGATGGAGGATCTTTGCCCCAAAATAGGCGAGCTCCGCCGCTTCTTCAAAACTCAACTGTTCAACAGGTATCGTTGTTTTTACAATTCGCGGATCATTATTATGCATACCATCAATATCTGTCCATATTTCACATACACTTGCATTGATCGCCGCCGCAATCAGTGATGCCGTGTAATCACTGCCGCCTCGTTTCAGGTTATCCACTTCACCCCTTGCATTGCGACAAATATATCCCTGGGTGATAAAAAGTCGTTTTGTTTTATGCTGCTTTAGCAATTGCGATAGTTTGATCTTTATGCTGCCAATCTGCGGTTCATCATAACTATCAATGCTCATAAACTCCAGTGCCGGTAATAACTCATGATCAATGCCGGCTTCTTCCAAATAAACACAAAATAACTTTGTTGACAACAATTCGCCCTGGGCAAGTATGTCTTTACTCAATGCTTCGCTGAAAGAAATTTTCAAAATGATGTTAAGAAATTCAAAATGCTCCGCAATGATGGCTTTTGCTTTCTCTGACAATTCAGGTTTCTTTACCAGCTTTGAAATAAAATCATTGTAATGCGATTCAAGTTTGGCGATCTCTTGTTTTGCCAATGTCCTTTCACCTTTTGCGATATAATCGCCGATAGTGACCAATGAATTTGTAGTTCCACTCAATGCACTTAATACAACAATTGTCGGTTCATCGCTTGTAGTTATAAGTTCTGCAACCTGGAACATACGTTCAGGCCTGCCCACGGATGTACCACCGAACTTCATTACTTTCATAAATAACCCCCTAAAAATTTTGAGTGTGCAAAGATAGGCTTCGACAGGCATTAACAATTGTTAGAATGATCAGGTTGTCAGCTTTAGTGCTACTATCATCGTCCCTTGCACAGTTTACCCAGAGCAAAGCGAAGGGCACTCCTGTGCTCTATTAATTCTATTCAACCATTTCGTTAATGAATAGGAACTTATAACCCACTCACAATTCAAAATTCACCATCACCAATCGACTCCAAACTTTTCTGCCAAATACTTCAAATCTTCAATTACAGGTTTTAATAACGGTATTCCATTCCTCATTCTTTCAGTTTCAGTTTCTCTTTCAGGATCGCCGGGGATCAAAACTTTTTCCTCCCCCTTAATTGTCTTTGCACTGCGGAATCTTTTTATCCATTTATCCATATGCATTTTAAAATCATTAGCAGGACGAAAGGCATCAACTCTCATTGCTCCAAAGAAATGGCCGATACCTTTGCCTGGTTGTTCATCAGGCATGGGGACATAAGCAGGAAATGGAGGAACCCATGGACCGTAATTGGCTCCACTTAACACTGCCGAAAAAATATCCACTATAGCTCCAAGTGCATACCCTTTATGACTTCCATGATCCCTGTCCCCACCTAATGGTAATAAGGCTCCGCCCGCTTTTAACTCATGTGGATCTGTTGATGCTTTTCCTTCCCTGGTTTGTATCCAGCCAAGTGGAGCAACACCACCTTTACGTTGCAAAATTTCCAACTTCCCATTTGCAGCAGTTGTAGTTGCAAGGTCGGCCACAAATGGAGGCTCTTGTCCTGCCGGTATTACAACGCAAATTGGATTTGTTCCGAGCAATCTTTCAACAGAAAATGTTGGCGAAACTAACGGACTTGCATTCGTGAAAGCAATTCCGATCATATCGTGTTTTAAAGCCATCATTGCATGATAACCGGCAATACCAAAGTGATTGCTGTTTTGTACGCTTACCCAACCTGTGCCAACGTTTTTTGCTTTATCAATAGCAACCTGCATAGCATACGGAGCTACAACCAATCCCAGGCCGCTGTCTCCATCGACCACCGCAGTTGAAGGAGTTTCATGAATGACCTTTAATGCAGGATCTGTATTTACTCTTTTTACTTCCCATAATCTCACATAACCACTGAGTCTTGCCACACCATGAGAATCGATACCACGAAGATCAGCAGATAAAAGGACTTTTGCTGATATTGCGGCATGCTCTTCACGGCAACCTATCTTTTGAAGGATTGCTTGTGTAAAATCAAAAAGTTGTTTATATGAAAATATTTCTTGCGGCATGCGGCAAAGAAACGATAAAGTAGTGA
>CBFGXP010000046.1:0-20841 GCA_965652775.1 uncultured bacterium | reverse complement strand
ATCTCCATTAACAAATAGAAGTTAAGCTACTCAATGAGTCCAATTAATTTCACTTATGTGGAATTAATTGGATTTTTTTTATTTCATTATGCAACAAATTTGGAACGCCTTTTGTCTTAGAGGTGTAAGACCTTCTCCAATAATACCGAAAGGTAGTGCTTGTGAAAACCAGTGATTGAATTTTTCCCGTAGATTAGAATACCATAAACCTTAGACAGATGAAACAAATTAACAACAAAATTTTTGTCGCGGCAGTCGTGGTAGGCGGACTGTTTATTGGCGCAGTGAAAGGGCAGGATGCCCGTTCACGGTGGATCAGTAAAATGAAAACCCGTGACGAAAACCGGAAAGTGAAAAATCCTAACGAAGTGATTCTTGATGATTATGAAATCGCTTCCTATCACAACAACTGAGACTTTATAGCTATTTAAAATATATTTAGAATAGCCGTACACTAAAATCTCCGATTCCCTTACTTTTGCACCCCGGGTATAAACCCGGTTTTTTTATGTCCTTACGGTTGCTTGTTATTAAATTAAAACCCAAAAATGCCAAAAGATCCTTCGATTAAATCTGTATTAATAATTGGTTCTGGCCCCATCATTATTGGCCAGGCATGTGAGTTCGATTATTCCGGTACACAAGCAGCAAGAAGTTTAAGAGAGGAAGGAATTAAAGTAATTCTGATCAATAGTAACCCTGCTACCATCATGACGGACCCTATGATGGCCGACCGTGTGTATCTTTTACCCCTGACAGTTGAGAGCATTGAACAAATCCTCCAGGAAAACCAGATCGACGCTGTATTGCCAACTATGGGCGGACAAACCGCTTTGAACCTTGCAAAAGAAGCTGAGGATCTTGGTTTGTGGAAACAGTATAATGTAAGATTGATCGGTGTAGATATTAAAGCCATCGATAAAGCAGAAGACAGGGAAAAATTCCGCCAGTGGATGATCCGGCTCGGCGTGCCTGTGGCTCCTGCCAGAACTGCCAATTCACATTTGGAAGGAAAAGAATTTGCACAGGAAATTGGATTTCCACTTGTAATTCGTCCGTCATTTACGCTTGGCGGTACTGGTGGAGGTTTTGTTCTCAACAAAGATTATTTAGATGAAGCTTTGAACCGCGGTTTGGAAGCTTCGCCAATTCACGAAGTATTGGTGGAAAAAGCAGTGCTGGGTTGGAAAGAGTTTGAGCTGGAACTTTTACGGGACTCAAATGATAATGTATGTATCATTTGTAGTGTTGAAAATTTTGATCCCATGGGAGTACATACTGGTGACTCCATCACAGTAGCCCCCGCAATGACCTTAAGTGATACAGCCATGCAGCTAATGAGAAACACGGCCATCAGAATGATGCGTGATCTTGGAAACTTTGCGGGTGGCTGTAACGTTCAGTTTGCCTTAAATCCGGATACCGAAGAAATAATTGCCATTGAAATTAATCCGAGGGTTAGCCGTTCATCTGCACTTGCATCAAAAGCCACAGGTTATCCGATCGCTAAGATCGCGGCCAAGCTTGCGATCGGTTATAACCTTGATGAATTAGAAAACCAGATCACCAAAACTACTTCAGCTTTCTTTGAACCTGCTTTGGATTACGTGATCGTAAAGATTCCCCGCTGGAATTTTGATAAGTTCAAAGGCGCCAATGACACACTTGGCTTACAAATGAAAAGTGTGGGTGAAGTAATGGCGATCGGGAGAAGTTTTGCTGAAGCAGTTCAAAAAGCTTGTCAAAGCCTGGAAAATAATGCAGTTGGATTGGGTTATTACGGAAAAAGCCTGATGCATGCTGAGGATATTCTTGAACATATTAAAACACCAAAGTGGGATCGCATCTTCCGTATCAAAGATGCGCTCATGATGGGTGTAAGTGTGAATACGATCTCAAAGGCTACCAATGGCATTGACCGCTGGTTTATTTATGAGATACAAAAGATCTGCAATCTTGAAATTGAGATAAGGAAATACAAAATGAATTCGCTTCCTATCGATTTGTTGCGTGAGGCAAAAACCATGGGATTCAGTGATGAGCAGCTCTGCCGGATCATGAACGATGGAACCGAAGACGAAATCTATGAATTGAGAAAGAAACATGGTATCACCCGTGTATTTAAAATGGTTGATACCTGCAGCGCGGAATTTGAAGCAAAAACACCTTACTTCTATTCAACATTTGAAAGAGGTGGCGAGAATGAAAGCAAACGCACCGATAAGAAAAAGATCATTGTTCTTGGTTCCGGGCCGAATCGTATCGGGCAGGGAATTGAATTCGATTATTGTTGTGTGCATGGTTTGCTTGCCATAAAAGAATGCGGTTACGAATCTATCATGATCAATTGTAACCCTGAAACAGTGAGTACAGATTTTGATATGGCCGATAAGCTTTATTTCGAGCCGGTTTACTGGGAGCATATCTGGGAAATAATTGAACATGAAAGACCGGATGGAGTTATTGTTCAGCTTGGCGGCCAAACTGCATTGAAGCTTGCTGAAAAACTTCATAAAAAAGGCATTAAGATCATAGGTACGTCTTATGACAGCATGGATATTGCCGAAGATCGTGGTCGTTTCTCGGACATGCTCAAGGCGCTTGATATTCCGTATCCGAATTATGGAACTGCATGGACGGTGGATGAAGCGATCGAAGTGGCTAATAAAGTTGGTTATCCTGTATTAGTTCGTCCTTCCTATGTGCTGGGCGGACAAAGAATGCGGATCGTTATCAATGATGATGAACTGGAAAAAGCAGTAGTAAGTTTATTGAAACATATTCCAGGAAATAAAATTCTTGTTGATCATTTCCTCGATCGCTGCCAGGAAGCTGAAATAGATGCCATATGTGATGGAGAGAAGTTTCATGTGATGGGTATCATGGAGCACATCGAACCGGCAGGTATTCACAGTGGTGACAGCAATGCGGTCCTTCCGGCTTTTAATCTTAGCCCGTTGGAATTACAGGATATGGTGGACTATGCAAAAAAGATTGCTCTTGAACTAAAGGTAAAAGGGCTTATCAACATCCAGTTTGCTATTAAGGAAACTAAAGTATATGTAATAGAAGCCAACCCCCGTGCTTCAAGAACAACTCCATTTATTGCAAAAGCCTATAATAAACCATACCTGAACTATGCTACCAAAGTAATGATGGGCGAAATGAAAGTAACAGACATACCGGAAGAAAAACATCTTGATGGATTTGCTATTAAAGAACCTGTGTTCAGCTTTAATAAATTTCCCGGAGTAAGCAGGGAGCTTGGACCAGAAATGAAATCAACCGGTGAAGCGATACGGTTCATAAAAAATCTGCGGGATCCTTACTTCAGGCAGCTTTATAAAGACAGGAGTATGTACCTAAGCAAATAGAACCATGATTATTGCGATTATTAAATGATTAGGAAGAAAGGGTTGCTGATGCAGCCCTTTTTGATTTTGCTAAATGATCTTTCATAACTTATGGGCTAGCTGTTCATTTCGTAATGTTTATCCTATCAACTTCTTTCCCATTAATATCTACTTGCTTAAGTGTTAACTCAGTTCCATTTACTTCCATTATAGTAAATGAATGCACCGTTGAAACAAATTTAGTTGTGAACTTTTGCCAGCTATCTGTGTCTTTTTGCTGTTCAGGATTATACAAGCCCTGACCACCTGCGCCGGTCGTTATATAAATAATACCATTTGGTTTTGTATCTCGTTTTCCATTGAAATCTTTATCTAGTGCCCATTTGCCATTTACTGTTTTTCCTGTTCTAATGTTATTAGGACCTGCTACCAATTGAGTTCCCATATTATCAGGTTTAAATGTCAACGGATATGTTCTTTGATAATTATGTACATGCCCCGCAAATACCAGGTCCACTTTTCCTTTCTCAAGAATTGGCGAGATCAAGCGCATTTGTTGCTGTTCATAATGGGCTCTTGATGAATTGAAACACGGATGATGATATAAGACAATCCGCCATGTGGCGTTAGCCGCAGCTTCAAGGTCTTTCGCCAGCCAATCCCGCAATGTAGAATCGGTCCAGTCAACATAAGGATTGGAATCAAGAATAGTCCAGTGAGCATTACCATACTCAAAAGAAAAGTTTGTCATGCGGGGATATTTTTCTCCCGCTCCCTCATAAAATGCTTTTTTATTTACATCTGATCCGAGTAGTGCGGGTACAAAAGCGCCACCTTCTTTACCTGCCAGACCGTTCAAAGGTTGATCCCAAAAATGATAATAAGCCAATGCATCAGGAAAACGATCAAGATCCCTTGTTAGCGCATCGTGATTACCAACCGAAGCCACGAATGGTATAGATCGCATTAGCGGTGCACCCAAGGTATCTGCATTATCCTTGTTATAGACCGGCCACCATCTTGTGGTGTATTCTGAGGCCAATCCGCGGTTATAAACGATATCACCTGCGATAGCAACCATATCAGGATTTGCTTTATAAATTTCAAATGCGATCTTTTTCGCTGTCCCTGTTCCGGCACCCATGTCACCCGAAATGGCAACACGATATGCTTGTTCTTTTGATTTAAGCGTTTTTGCTTCCGCATTGAAAGCCACTTTCCCATTCCTTGAAACGCGGTACATAACTATACTCCCGGGAACTAAACCGGTAAGCGAAGCGCTGTAAACAGTAAAAGGTTCAATTCCTGTTATCGCAATTTTTGAACTAGTTTGGTTTTGAGATCTCATCCATTCATTGCTCCCGCTATTTTTGTATTCTACAAGCCACACGTCATTTGAAACTGCAGCATGCCAGCATAATTGCAATGTTTGCGCCGTCGGCGTTTTTCCAATTTGTAAATAAGGTTTTACTAAAAAATCAGATTGTTGATTGTATGCCTTCAATGAAAAAATCAGGAGAATAACTATGAGATGACTCTTCATGGTGTATTATTAATTTTATAAATATAACGACCAAAGACTTCATTCGCATTATTTAGGGGTCCTATTTCGAAATAAAAAAAGAAACAAAATCTTATTATTTTCATACTATGAATAAACAAACGCTATCCATCATCAAAAGCTTTGAAGACGCATTAAACGGCCAGCCATGGTTTGGCCGTGCTATATATGAAATACTTGGTGAAGCAGATGAATCAAAAGTGTATACAAAACCAAATGGCACCGAACACTCAATGATCGATTTGCTCTGGCACATGAATACATGGGCCGAGTTTGCACTCGGTAGTCTTGAAAACAGGAGCGCTGAAGAAATGAAAGCGATTGAAGCCAATGACTGGCGGGAGATCGATCCAAAAATGCATACCTGGAAAAAAGGATTGGAACAATTGAAAGTAACACACAATAAAATTATAGAAATCCTCAAACAGAAAGCAGATGATAATTTCTTAGCCGATATAGTCCCACTCCGAAAGTTTAATTTTCGCTTTATGCTGAATGGATTGATACAGCATAATATTTATCATCTTGGACAGGTGGCATATGTAAAGAAGATGCTGGCGAATATGTGAATCGTCAAATGTGAAAGGTGAGACATGATCTTTTTCACGTTTGACGTCCCATTTTTCACAATAAGATACCCACAAAGTAGTATTGAAAAAATCTTGAGGCTGTCTTACCTTTTATGAATGGCATCACCCGTCATACATATTTGGAAAAAAGCCCCATTCATTCGCTTTCTTGTTCCTTTGATCGCAGGAATTATTTTACAATGGTACTTCCAGATCCACCCCTTCGTTTTATGGATATTATTACCCGGTTCTGCAATAATTACAATTGCATTTTTCTTTATTCCCTTTTTTGAACGGTATAGACTTTCAGCGGTAACGGGCTTGGCCGTTTCGGGAATGTTCATAGCAATTGGCGGATTGCTGTCATGGTATAAGAATATTCAGCATGATGAGGGGTGGTTTGGAAAAAAATATAAAGATGAACACTCCCTGGTCATTACCTTACTTGAAGATCCGGTAGAAAAAACAAAATCATATAAAGCAAACGCCTCAGTTGATCTCGTTTTGCAAAATGATACCTGCATTAAAACAAAAGGGACGATCATTCTATATTTTAAGAAAGACAGCAGTTTAGCAGATCTTGCTTACGGTTCTCAGTTAGTTATTTCTAAACCATTACAGGAAATAAAAAATTCTGGTAACCCTGGAGGATTTAATTATAAAAGATATTCATTATTCCAGGGAATTACTCACCAGGTTTATTTGAAAGAAAATGAATTTGAGATCTTACCAACAACGAATCGGAAATTTCTTAACCGGTTCCTTAATGCAAGTCGTTCAAAAGTCTTAAGCATACTTCGCACTTATATTAAAGGAGAAAAGGAACTCGGTTTAGCTGAAGCACTGCTTATCGGCTATAAAGATGACCTGGATAAAACACTGGTACAATCTTATAGTAATACCGGCGTGGTTCATGTTATTGCTATATCAGGCTTGCATCTTGGTTTAATTTATTGGTTGCTTGCATGGTTCTTCAAGCCCTTACAGAATAGAAAAGTAAGATGGCTACGACCAGTTCTTATTCTTATCGGCTTGTGGTTATTCAGTTTACTGGCAGGGGCACAGCCCTCGGTACTTCGTTCAGCGGTTATGTTTACCTGCATCGTGTTGGGAGATGCATTTAAAAGAAAGTCATCAATATTTAATACGCTTGCTTTATCTGCATTATTGCTTCTATGCATTAATCCATATTGGATTTGGGATGTTGGCTTCCAGTTATCATATGGAGCTGTATTAAGCATTGTCATTTTCATGCAGCCTATTTATCATTGGTTTTATATTAAGAACAAGGCGTTGGATTTTATATGGAAATTGAATGCGGTGACCATATCCGCACAAATTCTTACCATACCCATAGGTATTTATCATTTTCACCAGTTTCCTGCAAATTTTTTGCTGACAAACTTTTTAGCTGTGCCATTGTCGAGTTTCATACTTCTGGCTGAAATATTATTGTGTATCGTTTCATTCATTCCAACGGTAGCAATTTTTATTGGCAAAATAATATCCTGGCTTATCTGGATCATGAATTCCTATATAGAGCGAATTGAAAAGCTTCCCTTTTCATTATGGGATGGCCTTCAAATTTCAATCCCACAGGCGATATTGTTAATGGCAGTCGCTGGCTGTTTTGGTGTTTGGTTAATGGAAAAAAACAAAAGCGCATTTAGATATGGACTGATTGCATTGCTCGGTTTTGTTGCGCTGCGAACAGTTTCATTTATCCAGGCATATAACAGGCAGCAACTGATCGTTTATAATGTTCCTCAAAAACAAGCGATTGATTTTATTGATAGAAGAAAATATTTATTCGTTGGCGACTCCGGTCTGCTGGCAGATGATTTTGTAAGAAACTTTCACCTAAAACCTTCCAGGGTGCTACACCGGGTAGAACCGGCTCAACGTCTTGAAAATTATCAGCAAGAGGAAGATCTGATCATTTATAAAAACAAAAAGATACTCTCGTTCGATAAAACAAAACATTTTTCACCCATAAAAAGCAAAGTCCCGGTTGATCTTTTACTGGTGTCAGGTAATCCCAAACTCTATTTCAATAAATTATCTGAAACATTTTTAGTAAAGCAGGTTGTTTTTGACGGATCTTGTCCTTCATGGAAAATAAGTTACTGGAAAAAAGACTGTGACTCACTCAATATTCCCTATCATATCGTAAGTGAAAAAGGGGCTTTTGTGATGAACCTGCGGTAGCTTACATTTGCGGCTTCCCTGACGATTGCCTGCCTTCAATTTTTAAAACACTATGAACAAAAAAATTCAGTCTGCCCTCATCTCTGTTTTTTACAAAGATGGTCTTGAGTCTATTGTAAAGCTGCTCTCCGAACTTGGAGTTACTATTTATTCCACAGGCGGCACGCAGAGTTTTATTGAAAAACTCGGTGTTAAAGTTGTCCCGGTTGAAGATCTTACTTCTTATCCATCCATTCTTGGCGGCCGGGTAAAGACATTGCATCCTTCAGTTTTTGGTGGCATACTTGGAAAAAGAGATGACGAAACTCATGTTGCAGAAATGAAGCAATATGATATTCCTGAAATTGACCTGGTGATCGTTGACCTGTATCCCTTTGAAGAAACAGTTGCTTCAACGACTGATGAAAGATCAATCATTGAAAAAATAGATATTGGTGGACCTTCCATGATCCGCGGTGCTGCAAAAAATTTCAGGGATGTGGTTGTGATAGCTGCTAAAAGAAATTATGCTGAACTGGAACAATTGCTTCGTGACCAAAAAGGAGAAACTACCATTGAGCAAAGAAGGTCGTTCGCAGCGAAAGCATTTGAAGTAGTGGCCCACTATGATGTAGCCATTGCCAAATATTTTAATCCTCAAGATGCATTGTATTTCTTAGAGTCGGTCACGAATCCAAAAGCTATGCGTTATGGTGAGAATCCGCACCAGTCCGGAGTGTTCTATGGTGACCTGAATGAATTGTTTGATCAGTTAAATGGAAAAGAACTTTCATACAATAACCTTGTTGATGTTGATGCAGCTGTTCAACTAATAAAAGAATTTAATGAAATTACGTTTGCCATTATCAAACACACGAATGTGTGTGGTGTTGCACAAAGATCAACGGTAAAGGAAAGCTGGGATGCTGCATTGGCCGGTGACCCTGAGTCAGCTTTTGGTGGTGTATTGGTTTGTAATGGCACAATTGATAAATCAACTGCGGAAGCGATCAACGAAATATTTTTTGAAGTGCTGATCGCTCCTTCTTTTAATGAAGATGCGCTGACTGTTTTGAAATCAAAAAAGAACAGGATATTATTAAGGCACAAGGCACAAGGAACAAGAAACAAGGCTGAAATGTATCGTTCATTATTAAATGGAGTTTTGATACAGGGAACAGATGAAGGCAATTTTGCCGAGTGGAAAGAAGTTGGCGGCAGGGAAACAACTGCCTCAGAAAAAGCAGATCTCGATTTTGCCAATATGGTATGTAAGCATCTCAAATCAAATGCAATTGCATTAGTAAAGAATAAACAATTGATCGGCAAAGGTTGCGGTCAAACAAGCCGCATTGATTCCCTGCGACAGTCAATTGAAAAGGCCCGGCAATTTAATTTTGATCTGCATGGTGCCGTACTGGCAAGTGATGCTTTCTTTCCGTTCAATGATTGTGTAAAGATGAGTCATGATGCGGGAATAGAAGCATTCATCCAGCCTGGTGGCTCTATTCGCGACAAAGATTCTATCGACTATTGTATCGAAAATAAACTGGCGATGGTGATGACGGGAATGAGGCATTTTAAACACTAAACATCTAACCCCTAAAGGGGGCTTAAGAAAAGTTCTTTAGCAAAGAAATTTCCAAAAAATCAAACTGCAAAGCTTCCTTTAGGGAGATTTAGAGGGTATGCCCTTATTTGACTTCAATAAAACCTTATCACAATCCACTGATGCTTTAAAAAGTTTATCGGCGCTGAATCCCTTGACCATTCACAAAAAAGGAACAAGAGCGAAAGCGATCTTTGCACTTTCATTGGTGTGTATACTTTGGGGCACTACATGGCTGGCAAGCAAACAAGGTGTAATATATATTCCTGATGCGTTGCAAATGGCCGGTATCCGGCAATTCCTTGGCGGCATATGCTATGTGGGCTTTTTTCTTTATAGAAGACTGCCGTTGCCAAAAGGAAAAGAATGGATACCGATCATCGTGTTGAGCTTTCTGAATTTTGTGCTCAGCAACGGACTTAGCACACTTGCACTGCAATATAAAATCACTGCGGGACTTGGCGCTATCATCGGTGCCATCTTTCCTTTATGGCTAGTGGTCATTGGCATCTTTATGTCAAAAGATAAAATGCCTGCTAAGGCAATCATTGGTTTGTTACTCGGCTTTGGTGGAGTATGCGTTATCTTCTATGATCACTTAAATGAATTTTTTGATCCGCAATTTCGTTGGGGTATTTTACTTTCTGTCATTGCCACCTGGACATGGGCCATTTCTACACTTTATACAAAACGACAGGCAGTTCATTTCAACCCATACTTTGGACTTGGCCTGCAAATGATCATCAGTGGAGTTGTACTTTATGGTTTTTCGGCAGCAACCGGTAAGGCTGTGGCACTTACAGCTATTCCATGGCAATCATGGGCAGCCATCGCCTACCTTGTCATCTTTGGGTCTCTTATCGCATTTGTATGTTATTTATATGCGTTGCAAAATTTACCAACGGAGCAGGCATCTATTTACGCGTATATCAATCCAATTGTCGCTGTTGTGCTTGGCTCTATTATTTTTGATGAGAAACTTACTATTTATCTTGCTATCGGCGGCCTGATTACGCTGTTGGGAGTCTATCTTGTCAATAAAGCCTTTAAGATCACAAGTACAGAGCAACCCGAAACGGAAGGAGTGTGACCCCTGACCCCTTAAAGGGGCCACTTAGTCAGTAGCTAACTTTAAATGAATTTGCTTTTTCCCTTTTAATTTTTACTTTTTACTTATCCATTACTTACCTGCCGCACAAATTCCTCATACACATGTTTCCATCCTTCAAAAGATCGATAGCTTCCTAAAAAAGTATTATGCCAAATAGTAATTAAATTACCATTTACAGTCTTAACGGCATTATAGTAATGCATCATCTCTTCATATGCTCTTTGCGGTAAATATTTTTGTTCAAAAAAAGAGTTGGCTTCCATAAAACAGAAAGGATGAAGCAGCAGGTTAGTTTGTTCATCTCTTTTTAAATCATACCAATAAAATGAAGTGGCTACTGATGCACGAAATCCGTTAATGCTACCGTAACCCACCGAGTAATCATCGGTAATGCCTGCAGCGATCAGCCTGCGAAAAGTATGTGGCAGGTGAAATCGTATATAGTGTTGACGTGAGAATTTTATTTTTTTCTCTGAAATTGTTTCAAGCGTTCTAATTTCTTCCTCCAACAACTCTTCTTCATCACCGCTTCTCCATGAAGGATGAATACCGATAGCATATTTATCAGCATGTTGTTTTATCAATTGCCGCATTGCCGGGTAAGTTGGTGAAACGTTTTTATCATACTTACCTTTTTCATTTGCGACATGAAAGAAATATGTTGGCTTTAAATTATTTTTTTCATGCAGTTTATCCATCCAGTTATATGCATCATAAGGATCCTGGCTTTTTTCCCTCAACACATTTATTCTTTCATTCAGTATTGCCCATTCACGATTCACAACAGACCTGGCAATACCTCCCGCTGCTTTCATCAACCCTTTATTTTTAAAGGCAAAAGCTTCATCAATATCATAGGTTGGTTGAAAAGTGAATGGTGAGTGGTGAATGGTGAGTGAAGGAAACCTGCCTTTTAATGTTTGCCTGAAATCTTGCAGCCAAATATTTATTAATGGAATATTTAAAAATTCCTCTTTAAAAGCAAGAGAATTTTCATGGGCATATCTTCCATACATATCTTTTTGATGAGGAAGGTATTCTTCGTAGCGGCTGAGCAAATAAAATGTAGCGGCGAAAATGTCAAAAGGATAGTCTCCATCTGTTTTAAAAAAAGCTTTATGACCATTTACTTTAAAACAAGAAATGTCTTGTTCTTTAATTGAATCCTCGAATAACAAGGGGGAATTATTAATTCTTAATTCTTCATTATTAATTCTTGTCCCGCTGTAATTGAGCTTAGGACCGGCGTAATCGCTAAAAACAAAACTATCAGTGGTCAGTTGAAAACCCTCACCTGTTACCTGTTTCCCGATAAAATCTAAAATATATTGAAGACGGGGAGTAATTTTATTTGCGTATACAATCACACAATGAAGATAATTATCTGTTTCCGTATTTCTCTTTCCACATTTGATTGAATGAACTTTTCGGAAACTTCATTTCACTGCGATGTTCTTTCCATCCCCTCAGTAAACTATTGACCACCCAGTTTTTTATCCTTGCATTTCCCATATTCATCAGGTTACGCCGAAGCATTGCTTGTTTCCAGAATTTCCAACCAGTGCGTTCTGCAAAACTGCTGTTGCCTTCATCAACTGCTTCATGCCTGTTTTCCAATAACAATTCATGAAGATTAATTTTCACGGCACACACTTCGGTACAATTGCCGCAAAGCGAAGATGCATAACTCAAGTGCTTCCATTCATCCATTTGCTTCAAATGTGGTGTGATCACTGAGCCGATCGGTCCGCTGTAGGTAGTTTCATAACTATGTCCACCAATATTTTTATACACCGGGCATGCATTCAAACAGGCACCACAGCGTATGCAATACAAACTTTCTCTTGCTTTTTCATTGGCAAGAATATTTGTCCGACCATTGTCAAGCAGAATCACATACATTTCAGCCGGCCCATCCATTTCTCCTTCCTGTCTTGGACCCGTTACAATTGTATTATAAACAGTAACCCGTTGACCGGTACCATATGTCGCAAGCAACGGCCAGAATAAAGCAAGGTCACTGATAGAGGGAATAACTTTTTCTATACCCGCAACTACAATATGCGTCTTCGGCATTGAACAACTCAGCCTTGCGTTGCCTTCGTTTTCTGTAATTGCAATTCCGCCAATATCGGCAAGGATAAAATTGGCCCCGGTTATTCCAACTTCCGCGTCGGTATATTTTTTTCTCAGCACCTCTCTTGCCACCTGCGTAAGTTGTTCCGGAGTCAATTTAGGATCGGTTCCTAATTTCTCTGCAAAGAGTTTTGCTACATCCTCTTTACTCTTGTGCATTGCAGGAGTAACAATATGATACGGTGGTTCGCCATCTAATTGCTGAATATATTCTCCCAGGTCTGTTTCTATACTTTCAATTCCTTTTTCTTTCAAAAAATTATTCAAATGAATTTCTTCCGTCACCATGCTCTTGCTCTTCACCAATGTTTTACAATTCTTCTCAACACAAATTTTTCCAATTTCTTCCAATGCTTGTTTTGCATCCTCTGCCCAGATCACTTTAGCTCCGCGCTTTATAATTTTTGCTTCAAAACTTTCCAGCATTTTGTCAAGATTCTCAATCGCTTTCCACTTTATATTTTTTGCCTTTTCTCTTGCCAGGTTCACATTACTGAATTGTTCTTTCCCTTTTGGCACTACTGCATTATACCTGCCAATATTAAAATTGATCTTACGTCGGTGTTCTTTATCGGCAGCCTTTGCCGTGCTTTTGGTAATAAATGATTCGGAATGTTCTGACATTGAACCTCGATTTTCAGGATTTAGTGAGGAGCTTGCGTTTCTACAAATTAACGAAGGAATTTCTTATTTCCCTTTCTTTAAATTTCTTTTTATCCAATCGACTGCATTTCTCACATAATACTCTTCATCATTTTCCAATGCCTTTGCTCTTTTCATGATCTCAGGGTGGAGTGATCTGTCTTTTGTAAACACTTCAATGATCACCAGTGATAATCTTCGTTCCCAAAGATTATTTGACTTTATCAATTTAGCAGATAGCGCAAAGATCTCACGTTGAATTTTTTTTGCCACCGGTTTAAGGCTTTGCATGCCCACACAATCGCATACCGCCCAATCGGCAATATCCTTCGTAAACCCTGTAACCAGTTTCAATGCCTGCATTGGATCTTTTTTACAAATCGCATTAAGCAGTTTTCCTGCAAGTAATTTTTCTTCAAATGCGCCCGACTTCCATAATTCTTTTACCAGGTCAAACCCTTCTTCCCTGTACTTTTTTGCCATTGTATTCAATACAGGAGTCCTTACGCCATAAACCTTTTCGGCATTCGGCACAAATTTCAGTGCCGCGGCTTTCGCTTCAAGTGTTGACTGCCCCTTTAATTCTTTTTGAATTTGCTTTAATAAGACTGACATCAGCGAATACTGTTTTTAACTCCATGCTTTTCACAAAGTACTTCAGCTCTGCTCTTTAAGTGTTGCTGGTATTGCCACGGAACATAATAATTCACACCAAACAGCTGCTCATATTTCTCTAATAATTCGGGATAATTGTTCCTGAGAAATTTAAGAACCAATTGTTTGCTGTCACTTTCATCATTTCCAAACAGCGTAAGGGCTGCTGTTAAAACATATCTTGCGCCATTTTCTTTTGCGGCAGTAACAATTTTCTCCATTTCTTCGTCTGTATCAGTTATAAAAGGCAATAGTGGCATTGCATTCACGCCACATAAAAAACCATTCTCACTACATACTTTTAATGTCTCCATTCTTTTTTGTGGTGCAGGGGCTCCGGGTTCGATTTGCCTTGCAAGCTTTTCATTAAGGGTAGAAAAAGAAAATGAAATAATAACCCCACGACCGGGATTTTGTTTCAGATCTTCGGGAAGAATGGCGGTTTCATCGATTTGTTGCAGCAGATCAAAGTCTCTTTTTATCAATTCTGACTTTGTAGAAATAAAAACCGGGAACCGGTATTTGAGAATTACTTTCAGTAATTCCCTGGTCAAACCGACCTTTTCCTCCACCTGCATGTACGCATCAGTGGCCGAGCCCACAGCAATAAAGCCAAACTCATTTTTTTTTGCACGGTTAGCAAGTTGTTTGTCGAGGATCATTGCAGCATCTTTCTTAATTACAATTTTTTCTGCAAGATTCTCCCCGTATATACTACCGTGCACATAACAGTAAGTGCAATTAAAACCGCAACCTTCATAAGGATTGATGGAGTAATCGTCAAGAAACCAGCTATCTCTTTTCTTGTGTTTATTAAGAATTGATTTGACTTCTTTGTAAGCTATCATTTCACCGTTTCGGAGTAATGTTCTTTGGCGGCTTGTTCCAATGCATTATAAAATTCCTGCCCGTATTTTCTTATCAATGGTTCTTTTAAAAATTCGTAGGTGGCAACTTTCAATTTTTCTCCTAAAGCACAACCCGGGCTGCAAAGTTTTTCTCTTGGTTCATAGTTTATTCTTTCGTAATCACCGTATTTTCCTTTTTTTACAGTGATTGGATAAAGGTGACAACTGATCGGTTTTTTCCATGGGATCACGCCGTCATAATATGCCTGTTCAAATGCACATTTGATCATCCCGCTTTTTTCCCTGATAGCATATACACATATCTCGTTATCGCTTTCCAGTGTTGGGGTCACCCATCCAAACTCCCGGTCATAGACATATTTTCCTTTACGTTCTATCTGTTTTAGTGCAGGTTTTGTAAGGTAAGGTTTGATCTTCTCATACATTTCGAGAACAATGTCAAGTTCGCCATCCTCCAACGGCGCCCCTGCATCGCCATCTTCACAGCAGCCACCTTTACATTTAGCAAGGTCACAAACAAACTGCGTTTCCACCACATCATCACTGATGTGCTTATTATCGATTATTATCACGCTTTCTTTTTTGCAAATCTACTTAAGAATTTTCTTGTCCCCTTCTGGAAAATATTCCACGCAACTTAAGCATGTGATGTGAAGTAAGAAAATGAATGACCCGGTGTTCAAGCCAATGATGCAAAGGGACAAGTATAGCTGCAAGCCCGATCATAAAAGCAAGATCATACAAAGGTTCTCCATGGGTCAACCCATAAATATTCTTTTTAAAAACAAGGAAGATAAATTCAAAAAATATCAGAAAGGAAAAGAAGCCAATGGCCCTGATGGTATTTGCAGAAACTTTGAACCAACCCATCATTACCAGTGCTATAAATAATATAGCAATACCGATGATGATCCCCATATACTGTACACGAATTCTCTTTTCTTTTGCTTCTTGCTGCTCCAGCAATGCCCGTTGATGTCTTTGCTGTTCATCAAAAGCCGCGATCTGTGTCAGTTCATTTTCTTTTTTCAATTTATCAATGCTGTCTTTATACTGGTAGTATAAGGAGTTATATTCACTGGCTAATTTGAAATTTCCTTTTTTCACATAAATGCTGTCGAGATGCTTCAGTGCCGTCTGGGTGTGTTCCAACTGCGCATTTCTTTCACCCATTTCTTTCACCTTTTGAAAATATTCAATTGCTTTATCATACTTACCTGTTTTTTGGTAGTAATCCCCCAATTGTCCATAAAAATTAATGCGATTCACCTCGTTTGTCTTCGTTTCAAAATAAGGCAGCGCCTTATTGAAATGGAAACCGGCTGAATCAAATTGCTTTAATTTAGTATAGATAACTGCGTATACCTGGTCTATCTGCCCACCCATACCAAAACTGGAAAGGTAATTTTTCAGATTGACCCCTGAAACAGAATTCATGTACTCCAACGCTTTTTGCGGATGATCGATTTTTAAATGTTGATTCAGGAGGCTCACATATCCCGGGATTTTTAATGTAGAAAACTTTAGCGAATCTGCTGTGCGGATCGATCTTTCAAAATAACTAAGGGCAATATCATTATTCTTTTTATTGGCAAATAAATTTCCCAGTGCATTAAAATCGATCACACGTTGATATGGAACATTCTTTTCTTTTATATAATCAAGTTCTTTATACCCTTTCATGTAGTAATCGATCGCCTTATCATAGTCTTCGATCCTTGAATAAAAATTGGATAAATGCAGGTAGCAATTTCTTTTTAACTCGGGGATCTTAGTTCCCTCTGCTATTTGTAAACCATTCAGAAAATGACGTAGAGCCAGGGTTTTTTCATTTCTTGCCTGGTAAACGAGGCCATAAGAATTGTGAGCTTCTGCTTTCAGGCTGTCATTTTTAAGTGTTGAAATCAGTGAAAAGGCCTGGTTGATATAGCTGAGCGCTTTGTCCTTATCCGGGATTGTAAGATGAATAGCGGATAATTTTAATTGAATTGCTCCTGTTTCATCTTCCATTTTATTCTGTCTCGCAATTTCAAGTGCCTTGTTATAATATTCAATGGAGCGGGTAGTAAAATCTTTCTGACCTGCAAAATAGCTGCAGCGTATTCCGTTTGACATATACGCTTTGACCATCAGTTTACGGTCGCGTGTTTCTTCAGCAAAAGTTATTAATTGTCTCCCATACTCTTCGGCTTTTGCAAGATCAACATTCATTGCTGTCCTGGAAAGATGATCTAACCAGAAAACTTTCTCCTCAGGTGATTTTGCCTTTGCTAGGTTAGATCTTATGGAATCAAGGGCGGCCGCCTGTTGGGAAAATGATTTGAATCCCCATAAGATAAAAATGAAGAATAAAAGAATTGCTTTCTGAATTCTCATAACAATTAGTTTGGTTAAAGGGAAGGCTTAGAAGCAGTACTTCAATACAAGATAAAATAAAAATTTACTTCCATTTCAATGAATTGATGAGATATTGGAGATCTTTTTTTAAGAAATCATTTACGATAGAAAGCGAGTCTTCATTTGGCGTAGCATCAAAATATAATGCTCCCCGCAAAAAATGTTTTACCGAGTCTGTCAGAAAGAATTGATTGGCCGTTGCAGTATTTCCTTCAAGTGTGAAATAAATTCCCTCAATGTTATTAGGAGTGCGAAAAGGTTTCGGTTCTATTGAAGAAGCCTTTTGAACATGCTGCTTGAAACTCATCGTAAAAGCATCATGAATGAGCGAATCAAATTTATTTTTACCAATTTCTTTATAGCTTACAAAAACTCTTCCTTTGAATTGGGGAAAATCAATATTGATCCACCAGTCATTCTCTGGTTTGTTATCAAAAAAAGTACTATCCTTTACCACGTTGGCATACACGGGATATTCAAATGAATAAGGGTAACCCGGCTGATCAAACAACCTGTATTTTTTTTCGGGAAAATCAATTTTAAAAAACCCCCTTTTTTTATCAACTGTATAATTAGTGTTGCATGATATAAGATGCAATACAGAAAAGAAAATTAACAAAGAAAAAAAACTGGATTTCATCCTTTGGGTTTGTGATTAATTGTAACTTTTATTTCCATGATCCTGTTTTTGTAAGCTTCGAGAACAGTAAACTCAAAATCACCAGTGGTAACGACGGTATTTGTTGTGGGAAACTCACCCGACAACTCAAGCACCAGACCTGCCATCGATTCGCTATCTCCTTTTACATTATCAAACGTATCGGTTTGGATCCTCATTGCTTTACAGGCATCATTTACTGTTGTTTTACCTTCGAACACAAAAGTGTTTTCATCGATCTTTCTTATGTTTCCTTCTTCTTCGTCAAATTCATCTTTAATTTCCCCGATGATTTCCTCAAGAATATCTTCCATCGTTACAATGCCACTCGTTCCTCCAAATTCATCTACTACAACTGCAAAATGAACCCGTTTGCTCTGAAAATCTTTAAGCAGGTCTTCAATAAATATTGTTTCGGGAACAAAGAAAGGTTGTCGCATTAAAATGTGCCAGTCAAAATTTTCCGGTTGCTGCAAATGTGGCAGCAGGTCTTTTGTATTTAAAACGCCAACCACCTCATCAAGACTTGTTTTATAAACCGGTAGCCGGGAATAATGCAACTCTTCTACTTTTTTTAGCAGGTCAAAGAATGGAAGAGTATAATCAATTCCACTTACATCAAGCCGGGTACGCATAATTTGCTTTACGGAAATGTCGCCGAATTTCACGATGCCTTTCAGGATATTTTTTTCTTCGATCGAAGTTTCATCGTCGGTAGTAATATCAATAGCTTCATCAAGCTCCTGCAAACTGGCAGTGCGGCTTCGGGTCGCCCCAAGTCTCTTGCCAATTACATCAGCGATTGCCACCATCCTGCGGCTTATTCTTACCAATAAGAGATGAATTCCCTCGATAACATAAGAACAATCATATGCGACACGCAGGTTATTTTGTGTAGCCCAGACTTTTGGTAATATGCGACAAAAAAATACAAGGATGAAAGCAATAATGAAAACCTTGATCAGCAGCTCAGCGATATAAGCAAAGGAACCTAATCGTACAAGAGAATTGCCCAGGTGTAATAATTCATTGATCAGAAAATTAGAAAGTACTATAATACAAATATTAAAAAAAGTACCGGCGATAAGCAACGAGGTATAAACTTCCTTAGGTTCATCAAGCAGATCCACAATCCGTCTTGCAGAAGAATGCTGTTTTGTTTTCAGCATATTGATGTCTTTGCTATGAAGCGAAAATAAGGCCACTTCCCCTGCTGCAATAAAAAAAGACAGTGCCATCAATATAAATAATAAAGCCGCCAGGATAATTGTTCCGTCGGCCTTAACAGCAAGAAAGGTAAAAAGAAGATTATCAGTAAAAAATGTAATAACCGAATGATAATCCAAAGCAAGAGTTTTTGGTGATTAATCATAGCCACACAGGCAGGTATTACCTGCCTGTGGATATTGTTGCAAAAGTAAAGTTTTCAGGTAGATTAATTAATAGGGTAAATCCTGCGAAGTATCGCCTTCAGCAGGAGGGACTTCGTGACTTCCTAAGTTTTCAGTATGGCTATCGGCATGCGTGCCACTGCCATCAGTTCTCTTATCAAGCATTATCAGGTTATCGCCGACAACTTCTGTTGCGAACTTGCGATGCCCTTCTTTATCGTCCCAGTTGCGTGTACGCAACCGGCCTTCGATATAGACCAGGCTTCCTTTGTGAAGGTATTTTTGTGCCAGCTCAGCGAGACCGCGCCACAAAACAACGGTATGCCATTCTGTTTGAGATACCAGTTTGCCCCCCCGGTCTTTAAAAGTTTCAGTAGTTGCAAGTGGAAATTTTGCTACGGCGATATTGCCTTCCAGTACTTGTACATCGGGATCCTTACCAAGATTACCAATAAGCATGACCCTGTTTACGCCTCTCATAGTGATAAATTTTTCGTTTAAAAATCCTCTTTAGAGTTCAATGCTCTTTAAAATTAATTTTTTTTATCCGTAAATCTGAAATTTTTTAAAGAGTCAACTAAGAATGGCCTCTTTCGAAATAAGACGTAATAAGCCGGGGAAACGCATGCTTTGACAACTGTTTCAATGAAATTGCTTTGAAACCGGGCAAGTTTAATTCCTTTTTAGAAACTATTTTAATAAATCTCCCCATGATCTTTTGGTGTGACAACTGTTGAGTATAGATTGGTGAAACTGACAAAATCTTGTAAGAATTTTTTTCCAACACACCTTCTTTTTCAGCACTGGTTAAAACTTTTTTCGCAGGCGTTTCATCATCGGTTTCTATTAAAATGAACTCATGCAAGCTTTTCCAAATATCATTGGCCGCTCTTTTTTGTATGTACACTTTTTTATCGTATTCAACTACGATGTAATTAAAATATCGTGTTACTATTTTTATCGTTTTCTCTTTTACGGGAAGTTGATTTATAAGGTTTTTTGTGAAAGCAAAACAATCGCCTTTAAAAACACAAATGCCACAAACCGGCTGTGGTTTACATATGACAGCTCCAAAATCCATCAACGCCTGGTTGTATATTCCTGGTTGCTTTTTATCGAGTAATTCCAAGGCCAAGTGAGAAAAGAATTTCTTTCCTTCCGTGGAATCAATGGGTTTTTTAATCCCAAAAACTCTTGATAAAACTCTGAAAACATTGCCATCAACAACTGCATATGGAAGATTATAGGCAAAAGAAGCAAGTGCAGACGCAGTATAATGACCTACGCCTTTTAAGGCAAGAATATCTTCAAATGTTTCCGGGAACTTCCCGTTTAAATTGTTCGAAATGAACCGGGCAGTTACAATCAAATTCCTGCAACGTGAATAATAACCAAGTCCTTCCCATAATTTGTAGATCTTTTCATCTTTTGCAGCCGCCAGTTGTTGAATGGTTGGAAAATGAGAAACAAATCTGTCATAATACTTTAAACCCTGGTCAACTCTTGTTTGTTGAAGAATGATCTCGCTTAACCATATTTTGTATGGATCTTTCTCACCTTTCCATGGCATTTGCCGGCCATTGTGATGCTTGTTCCAATGCATCAATATGGCCGGAAATTTTGACAAAAGTTCTTTATTAAATCTCATGGGTTAAAAAAAAATTGCCTATCCCTTTGACAATCACCATATTTTGTCCTACATTA
>CBFGXP010000045.1:0-21083 GCA_965652775.1 uncultured bacterium | reverse complement strand
ATTCACTTTACCATCACCACTTGGGTTAGGATAGATGATTGTTTTACCTTTTTGACCTTCGCCACGAACTGCACGGATCTGGCTATAGAATTGCTTACCATCTATATCCAATTGTCTTAACCTGTACTGTGAAATTCCTTTTGCATTATTATAATCAGTAAACTCGTAGGCAAGTGGCAAACTACTGTTACCATTAATTGCTTTTGTTGGTACAAAGTCAATTGTCTGCCATCCACCATTAGAAAGCTTACGTTGTACGTCAAATCCTTTACTGTTTTCTTCCTGTGCAGTTTCCCATTTCAGATCTACTGTACTTGCAGTCTTCCTGCTCGCTGTGAATAATTTTAAATTAACAGGCAGCGTAGCACATCCCACATTTACATTTGGTGTCGAAATCGTATTGGAAAATGATGGACTGGTTACTTCTAATCTCATATCCCACTCCGACCATGGAGAAATACAACAATATCCAGGTTCTGTTATTGTCAACGTGCCAGAATTAAACGTTGGATTTGCTGGCGCTATTAAGTTAACGGTTCCAGAATGAATTAATTTATCAGGAGCAACGTTTAAGGGATCATGCATATACACTTTATAATCAAACTGGGTTGAGACAATATTCCCTGTTGTAATTGAAAAAGAATATTGGCGATTAGGTTCCCCGCAAAGTGGAACAATTGACAAAGATGGGTCATTAAATGACTGACCAATATTTGCGGCCCAGCATTGTGCCCTAACTCCGTCACTCGCATTTGTTGCCCAAATGAGTGTCTTTACGTTTACCGGATTGAGTATTGAATTTGTAGGAGGATCGAAAAAGCAATCCTGTGCGATTGTAACGACAACGTTTTTTGCCGAGATGCTGTCCAATCCATTTGCCAACAGTGTTTTTGTTACCGTCATTGCAGGAGCGGAAGCAGCAGGACCTGTATTGCTGATCAATACAACCGTTGGATCGGGAGCATATCCATTTGAAGCACGAATGCCCATTGCCTGTGTTTGACCTACTGGCAAACTGGCGTTGTTGTTAAGGCCAATGTCAAGAACTGAAGTCCCACTAAGACCAATGGCGTTACCCAAATTACCCGGGGCACCTGCGTTAAATGGCACCTCAGTACCACTACCGTTACATGGAAAGTAAGTAGTACCGATTCCTGAAGGATAGTTTGACACTAACCATGAGTGGAAATAGATCACTTTATTTCCATCATTAGCGTCGATCTTAAAGTTAACATCAAATGTAATTGTAGTTTGTCCCGGAACACTACAATCGGGCGCACCAACGATAGTAATTTGAACATCCTGAGGCAATAGATTACAACTATTTGCCCCCCCGGTACATGCTTGTCCATACATCTTTACCGTTAGGGATGTACATCCAAACAGTAATACGAAAAGTAAAATCTTTTTCATGCTTCAAGGTTTTGTGGTCTGTTGTCACAGACCTTTTTTTAATAAATAGTTTTTACAGTTAACGAATACTACCCTTCGGCTTTATTTTTCGGGGTAGCGTATATGATGAGTTATTTCATCCACTTGTTAGTGGTGATCCATCAGGAGGTTGGAAACCTTGGCATTCAGAATAGGAAGGGACTTAGCTTGTGATAGCTTCAATAGGGGTATGGAAAGTTGGAATTAAAATAGGAAGGACTTAGGTTGGTTACCTCAATAGATAATTGGAACTGATATTTCAGAAGAATTGGAAAATGCTTTGTGCTTTAATGAATATTGCAAGCAACATACATCCCAGCTACACAGTAGAGTTTCAACTTAAAATGGATTTACAAACCAACGGCTTTTTTGCACAGGAGAAAGAAATTTCGGGGGAGCTTGTACGCTCAATCGGGTGCTAAAATATAAAGAGTTTTTAGAATTACAAATACACTTGCCAAATTTCTTTTATAAAACGCGGCCTGAAATTTACTAACTGCCACCCGAAACCGGAAAGCAGGGATTTCCCCTGCTTTCATCCTTTCTTATTCAGCACAATGGCTTTATGGATAGTGACCCTTTTGGTCAGTTGCTCATCTATTTTAATAATATATATACCAGGCTTCAAATTCGCAATTGTTAAGACTGACCGGCAATTATGCCATTTGTTTACCAGTCTGCCATCCTCCTGGTAGACCCTGACCGTAAACGGCGATCCCTGATCCGCGAAGGCAATATTTACATTGTCCTGAGTAGGGTTCGGGAAAATGGTGATGTCCCTGGTGGCATCGTTCTTCACGATTCGTATCCCGCTGTATTCAAAATTGTCATTGAGGTCAATCAGTTTCAACCTGTATTGAATAGATTCCTTCAGGTTGATATAGTCCGTATGTGAATAGATAAGATCTGCAGTGCTGTGTCCCCCGGGCGCCAGTGAATTGACAAAACCAATGGGCTCCCAGGGTCGGTCCCCCACCCTTCTTTCGATATTAAAGCCTTTGCTGGCAAATTCCCGCACCGTTATCCAACTCAGCAAATTGGCAGCTCCCACTTTTGTTGCTTCAAATGATTTCAATTCGACCTGTATTGTAAAACAGTTTTGACGCACTACCGCCTGTGCTGAATCGCTGTTTTGCGCGTTGAGGACATTACCCGGTGCTGCCAGTAAAATAATTGAGGTTATGGTAAAAATCCTTTTCATGACTCACGGATTTAGGATGAAGAAATTTTGTTTGCTCTGCATTTCTTCCACTGTAGTAGTCCAAAGAACCGTAAGGAAGGATATGAATACATGAACTCATTGATGCACATCTAAGTTAGCATTTAAGATCGTGGGCAAATGATGACTGGGGAAAGAACCAATTCTGATTTTCATCAGTGTAAAAGATACGTGTATGTCTTTTGAAGGAGGGGATCAGGCATTGATAATTCTCTTTGCGAGCTTCAATACTTTTTGCAGGGTTTCATTAGCGGTGAAATTGGTGTTATCCACCAGGATCGCATCGTCAGCTTTTCGTAATGGGCTTTCTTCACGGTTACTGTCAATATAATCCCGCATTTCAAGATTTGCTTTTATTTCGTCGATCGTTACGTTTGGATTTTTTTCAAAAAGCTCCTTAAATCTTCGTTCAACCCGCACCGCATTATCAGCTGTTAAAAAGATCTTTAGTTCGGCTTTAGGAAATACCACAGTTCCGATATCCCGTCCATCCATGACGATTCCTTTCTTTTTACCCATTAGCTGTTGTTGCTCCACCGCAAATTTTCTTACTTCCTTAATGGCAGCCACATCACTCACTTTTTCCGCTACTACAAGATCCCGGATCACATACTCAACATTCTCGCCATTCAAATGCATCTCAGTTTGCTGGCTATTTTCATTAAATATAAATTCCAGCGATACCTCCTTTAAAGCCTTCTTTACTTCGCTTTTATCGGTCCAGTCCACATGGTTGCGCAAAAAATAAAGTGTGATGGCACGATACATTGCGCCGCTATCAACATACAAATAACCTAAGTACTTTGCCAGCTCTTTTGCTAAAGTGCTTTTACCACAACTACTCCATCCATCAATTGCTATGACGATCTTTTTCGGCATGTATTTACAAAAATAAATTACCGCCGGCGAAGGCGGTAATTTGTGAAGAAATATGTGTCAGCTGATCAGAATGGTTTTTTTGCGTCTTGGAATTTTACACCTTCAAATTTTGGTGTCAGGTTCATGTTATAAAAAATAAATGAATATATGTCTGCTGTGGTTTCCAACCCTTTTCTCAGGTTACTGGCCCCATGCCCGGAATTTACATCAATACGAATCAACGCCGGATTGGTCCCTTTATATTTTTCCTGCAAAGTAGCTGCATACTTAAATGAATGAGCAGGGACGACCCTGTCATCATGGTCAGCAGTTGTTATCAATGTGGCAGGATAGTTCAATCCGGACTTGATATTATGTATCGGCGAATATGCATACAGGTTTTTAAAATCAGTCGCATTATCACTACTGCCATACTCTGCTATCCAATTCCAACCGATCGTGAACTTATGAAAACGCAACATGTCCATAACACCAACTTGTGGTATGGCCACTTTAGCCAGATCTGGTCGCTGGTTTATGACGGCGCCAACCAATAATCCGCCATTTGAACCACCCTGTAGTGCGAGATAATCTTTTGAAGTATATTTTTTATCAATTAAAAATTCTCCGGCCGCAATAAAATCATCAAACACAGTTTGCTTTTTAAGACGCATGCCTGCTTCGTGCCATGTTTCTCCGTACTCGCTTCCACCTCTTAAGTTAGCTATGCAAAAAATCCCACCTTGCTCAAGCCATGCGATCCTTGTTGAAGAAAAAGATGGATTGCTGCTGATATTAAATCCTCCATAACCATAAAGTATCGTTGGGTTCTTGCCATTCTTCTGTGTCCCTTTTTTATATACAATAAACATTGGAATTTTTGTACCGTCTTTGCCTGGATAAAAAACCTGCTCGGTTACATATTCTTCCGGATTGAATTTTACTTCAGGTTTTCTAAAAACCGTGCTCTTTCCGCTCGCAATATCATAACGGTAAATTGTAGGAGGAAACGTAATCGAGGTAAATGTATAAAAGACAAACTTATCATCCGTCTCCCCACCGAATCCACCAGCAGTTCCCAACGCCGGCAATTTCACCTCTCTTTCAAGCTTACCGTTAAGATCATAAACATAAACACGGCTGGTAACATCTTTTAAATAAGTGATGAATAATTTACCACCCGAGGATGTAGCAGAAGAGATATTTTCTGGTTTTTCACCAATGATCGTTTTCCAATTTGATGGGTCAGGATTTTTCGGATCGACTGAAATGATACGTCTGTTCAATGCACTATCATTTGTAATGATCAGAAATCTACCGTTTACTTCTTCTATAAAATTATAATTGAACTCTCCAACTTCTTTTATCACCGGTTTAAATGTTTTGTCACTTCCTTTACTGTCGAAATACCAAAGTGCATTACCGTCCTTTCCCTTGCCCCTATCAGAAATATTTAAGAAAACATAACGTTCATCCTCGCTGGTAAATATTCCATGAAACCGCTGTGGATTTGCAGCATCTTCATAAACTAATATATCCTTATCCTGTGATGTACCTATTTTATGAAAGTAAACCTGGTGATTTTCATTTTTAGTTGAGAGCTCAGTTCCTTTTTCAGGTGTTGGATAACGACTATAATAAAATCCATCGTCTTTCCATGATGCTCCTGAAACTTTTACCCAGGCCAATGAGTCGGGCAAATATTTCAAGGTTTTCATATCCATAACAAAAAAAGTGCGCCAGTCACTACCCCCTTTTGTTTTGCCCACCACTGCATACTTACCATCCTTGGAAAGTGAAAAAGTACCCAGCCCGGAAGTACCATCCGCAGAAAATTTATTGGGATCTAAAACTAATTCCGGTACGCCATCCAATCCTTTCTGACGATACAACACGCTTTGGTTTTGTAATCCATCATTTTTTGAAAAATAGAAATATTCATTCTTTCTTGATGGTGAACTATACTTTGGATAATCATTTATCTCTTCGAGTCTTTTTAACCATTGTGCCCGGTAAGGAATCTTATCAAGATATCCGAATGTTACTTTATTTTCTTCAGTAACCCATTGTTTGGTTTCTTCACTCCTGTCATCCTCTAACCAGCGATATGGATCCGCCACTATCGTACCATGATAATTAGTTACGGTATCAACTTTTTTTGTAGCAGGATAATTAAACTGTGCAACCAAAAAAGCCGGTACGAAATAAATAAACGATAGAAAAATCTTTTTCATACACCTTTTGTTTAAGTAACTAAATTAGGGATTAGCGCTTGTAAAAAAACGATTAACTGATAAAGGGCGTCAAGTGTTGATGAGTGCTTGTGTAAAAAAACACAATCAAAAACAAAACGTTATTTTTGCGACCGGTTAACCTAATAAAATTCAAACAGTTGTTTGTTTCTTTGGTTTAACCTTTAAAACTGATATGGGAAAAAAAGTAACAAAAATCGGAGTGCTTACATCAGGAGGTGATGCTCCCGGGATGAACGCTGCCATCAGAGCCGTCGTGAGAACGGGAATATATCATGGCTTAGAGGTATATGGGATTTTGCGTGGCTACCAGGGAATGATCGACGATGATATCATAAAAATGGAAACAAGATCGGTCGCAAATATTATCCAGCGCGGGGGCACTATATTAAAAACGGCCCGGTGCAAGGATTTTTTCGAATACGAAGGAAGAAAGAAGGCATACGAGAATTTAAAAGACAGGGGTATTGATGGTCTTGTAATTATTGGAGGTGATGGTTCTTTTCGGGGCGCCGTAAAGTTTAGCGATGAATTTGACATTCCTTGCATTGGTTTGGCCGGTACTATTGACAAAGACATATATGGAACAGATTTTACGATCGGATTTGATACAGCCGTAAACACTGCGGTCGAAGCAATTGATAAAGTAAGAGACACGATGGATGCCCATGACCGTATTTTCATAATCGAGGTGATGGGTCGAGATGCCGGGTATATAGCGTTGCACAGTGGCATTGCAACCGGCGCCGAAAATATTTTGATCCCGGAAAGAAAAACGGACATTAATGATATTATTTCCTCTCTACAGGAAAAGGAAAGAAGAAAGAAATTGGTGAACCTGATCGTCGTTGCCGAAGGTGATGATTTTGGCGGTGCGAATGAACTGCATAAAATTTTAAAGGAAAAACTACCGCAGGCAGAAATAAGGGTTTGCATACTCGGTCATATACAAAGAGGCGGTTCTCCCTCCTGTCTTGACCGGCTTATTGCAAGCCGCATGGGCTATCATGCGGTGGAAAGTCTTTTAGAAGGAAGGTTTAATGTGTTTGTAGGCATTATGAATAACAAATTGCATTATATACCACTTGAAAACGCGGTAAAAAATAAAGCTAAGATCAGTGAAGAGTGGCTGAAGATCGTAAAGATATTGGCCAGTTAAAAACTTAACATTGATATCAGCCATCGAAGTTCTTACATATGAAAGTGATATTTGTGTAACCAACTTTTGCAAATCTACTCAACGCCTGTTGCGTCGCACACTTCATCTTTCAATTTTCCAATGAGCAGCGTTGAAAAGCTTACAACTAATAACAATTAACAAGCAACCAGCTAATGACTAAAAAAGCAGAAAAATATTTTCAGAAAGATATGAATAAGGAGGCCGGTGTTCAGCATACAACTCACCGCACAAAGATTGTAGCTACGGTCGGCCCTGCATGTGATACTTATGACAAACTGCTGGCTCTTGTAAAAGCAGGCGTCAACGTTTTCCGATTGAATTTCTCCCATGGTTCCCATGAAGACAAAGGAAAAATCATAGAATATATCCGTCAGATCAATAAAAAAGAACCTTACAATATTGCAATTCTTGGAGACCTGCAGGGGCCCAAATTAAGAGTGGGTGAAATTGAAAACGGTGAAATTGACGTTATCGAAGGCGACATTCTAACATTCACCAACGAAAAATTGATCGGCACTAAAGAAAAGATCTATGTATCCTATCCAAATTTTCATAGTGATGTAAAGATCGGTAATACCATTTTAATTGATGATGGCAAACTGGAAGTTAGGGTTCTTAGCATAGAAGAAAACAATGATGTAAAAGTCGTAGTCACGTTGGGCGGCATCCTTTCGTCTAAGAAAGGTATCAATCTTCCTGATACAAAGATCACATTACCGGCATTGACGGAAAAAGACCTGGCAGATCTTGATTTTGTAATAGATCAAAAACTGGATTGGGTGGCGCTTTCATTTGTAAGAAATGTAAAAGACCTCATCATTCTTCGCAATAGACTTGAAGAAAAGAAAAGCAAAACCAAGATCATTGCAAAAATTGAAAAGCCGGAAGCGATTGAAAATATCCGCGACATTATCGTAGAATCTGATGGCATCATGGTTGCCCGTGGGGATCTGGGTGTAGAATTACCAATTGAAAAAGTTCCATTGATTCAAAAACAAATTATTAAAAAATGTCTTCATCGTGCCAAGCCTGTGATCGTTGCTACACAAATGATGGAAAGCATGATCGAAAGGACAAAGCCCAACCGTAGTGAGATCACGGATGTCGCTAACGCCGTGCTGGAAGGCGCCGATGCTGTAATGCTGAGTGGCGAAACAGCCACGGGTGCACATCCAACATTGGTGGTAGAAACAATGAAAAAGATCATTGAAGAAGTTGAAAGAACTGATTATCGCTATAGCCTCGAAGATGAATTAGCCCCACAACCGCACTCACCATCTTTTTTAAGTGATGCAATTTGTTATAATGCGTGCAAACTGGCCAAAGATGTAGAATCGCAGGCATTGATCGGCATGACGCAAAGTGGATACACTGCTTTTATGCTTAGCAGTTACCGGCCCAAGGCACCATTGTTTATTTTCACCAAAGAAAGAACGCTTGTGAACCAACTTAGCTTAAGCTGGGGTGTAAGGGCCTTTTTTTATGATGAAGAAGAAAGTCTTGATGATATCATTTTTGATCAGATAGAAATTCTTAAAGAAAGAGGGTTCCTGAAAAGTGGTGACGTAGCAGTAAGTACGGGAAGTACTCCCGTTCATCTTCATTTACCAACCAATACGCTTAAGATCACTAAACTAGATTAAGCAAAATAATTACAAGTCAAAACTCAAAAGTAAAAAGTAAAAAAGCACAACCGTTATTGTGTCTTATTTTTGACTTGTGAATTTTTACTTTTGAATTTTTCTCTTATCTCCACAAAACAAGGATAGTCGCCGCCAACATGTGACCCAGCACATGATAACCATTGTTGATCAGGTAAAGATTTGTGGGTCTATTTTCATAAACATAACTGATGCTTACAGCTGTAGTGGCAAATGCAAGACCTGTAAGCAATCCAAGCTTGAGCCCGTAAGGTACTTCCTGCAAAAAATTAAATTTAATAACTAATACTTCCAATCCAAAACAGACTACCAATATCAGGACAAATGTGGATATCATCATTCCACCCATACCTTTTTTCAGTTCAGGGTTGCTGGTATCAACCTTTACAAGTTGCGCCCATTTTTTACCGAAGAGAACCGAATACCATAAAGCTCCGAGAAGAAAATAAGCTACGGCAGCTACTAATAGCGCCAGCCAATTGACATGTGAAAGAAATTCGGTGTTCATAATAGTTGGTTTTGGTTGAGAAAAGCTATGGACAATAATCGAATTTTCAAAATCACCGTGAAAACAAAAAGCCTGCTAATAGTCAGCAGGCTTTGATCAAATTAATTAAACAGTTACAATCTCTTTATCTTAATATTCCTGTACCACACTTTATCTCCATGATCCTGTAAACAAATTTTTCCTTTTTTAAAAGTCCCAAAATCTGACCATTGCTTGAATTTGCTTGCTGCTACCATTTTTTTCCAGTTGTCATCCCATAGCTGGGTGGTAACAACGTTTTCTCCATTAAGCCAAAAATCAAGTTTTCCATTTACACATTTTATTTCTACCTGGTTCCATTCCAACGCAGGCTTTACTGTTTCTTTACTGCAACTGATAAGGTCATACAGATCCCCGGCACGATGTTTTGAAATTTTTGCATCGGGGTGACCATTATTATCGAGCACCTGCATTTCCGGGCCGGTGTGATATGGCCTGTTAAACCTTGCGGTATCCTCATGCACATAAAACATGATGCCACTGTTTCCATTGGTGTCAACTTTCCATTCAAGTTTTAAATGAAAATTTTCGAATTCCTCGTCGGTAACTATATCCTGTGCAGTTGTATCTGTTTTTAATGCCCCATCAAAATGAAGAGTATTATCTGCAACTTTCCATCCGCTGCCTGCACTACCCCCATACTTATGCCATCCCTGCATGGTGGTCCCATCAAACAATAATTGCCATCCATCTTTTTTTTCATCTTCGGTCAGCATACTTTGTGTAGTTATCGCCGGTTCAGTTTTTGTTTCTTCCGTTTTTTCAGAAGTACTATCGCTGCAGGCAAAGAAACAAATTGCTGTTAAGCAATGCAGAAGTTTTTTCATCAGGTATTATTTATTTTTTAGTAACAAAACATATTGGGCTAAAGTTTCGGCATCTTCCCGTGACATGGTTGGATGCGGCGCCATCGGTATCGTACCCCAAACTCCACTACCGCCATTAATTATTTTATCGGCAAGATACCTTACTGCTGTATCCTGGCCTGCATATTTGTTGGCCACTTCTCTCCACGCCGGTCCCTGGAGTTTTTCATCAACCAAATGACAAGTCCTGCAATCACTGTTAGCTATTATTGTAATTGCTTTTTGATAAATGGGATTACTACTTAGATCATCAGTAGTCCCTTCTGCTTTTTGTTCGGTTGTAGCAGTGGTTTTTTCATCTTTTTTTTCATCACTGCCGCATGCTGCCAATACGGCGAGTATTGCCACTATAAAAACTGTTTTTTTCATATCGTTGATTTTTTTAAAGGTTGGTAAAGGTATCTATTATTCTAATCCTAAAACTTTTCGGTTAAATTTTTCATCGCTTGCTTGCCCTGCAAAATCATCAAATGCTTTTTCTGTAACGCGAATAATATTCTTTTTAATAAAATGAGCCCCTTCTCTTGCGCCATCTTCAGGATGCTTTATGCAACATTCCCATTCCATAACTGCCCAGCCTGTATAATTATATTGTGTGAGTTTACTAAAAATTGTTTTGAAATCAACCTGGCCATCGCCCAATGAACGAAAACGTCCAGCTCTTTCAACCCAACCCTGGAAACCCCCGTACACACCTTGCTTTCCCGTTGGATTGAACTCCGCATCTTTTACATGAAACATTTTTATTCGTTCATGATAAATATCTATATAATCAAGATAATTGAGGCATTGCAAAACAAAATGCGAGGGATCATAAAGCAGGCAGGCTCTTTTATGATCGTTTACTTTCTCTAAAAACATTTCATAACTAATGCCATCGTGAAGATCTTCACCTGGATGTATCTCGTAACAAACATCAACGCCACATTGATCAAAATAATTCAAAATTGGAAGCCAGCGATTTGCCAGTTCCTTAAATCCAGATTCAACTAACCCTGCAGGTCGCTGCGGCCAGGGATAAATTGTTGGCCATAACAATGCGCCGCTGAATGTAGCATGTGCATTCAAACCCAAATTTTGTGAAGCCTTTGCCGCCCACTTCAATTGCTGAACCGCCCATTCTGTCCTTGCTTTTGGATTTCCCTTTACATTATCGGGTGCAAAGCCATCAAACAGGTCATCATAAGCAGGATGCACGGCAACTAACTGACCTTGTAAATGGGTTGACAGTTCAGTGATCTCTAACCCGGCATCTTTCACTGATCCTTTTAGTTCGTCAGCATAGGTTTTACTTTCTGCTGCTTTTTGCAGATCAATACAACGCGGATCCCACGTGGGAATTTGAACTCCGACAAAACCAATACTTTTTGCCCACTGACAAATTGTTTTCAGGTTATCAAATGGTGGCTTATCACCCATGAATTGCGCAAGAAAAATACCAGGACCTTTAATTGTTTTCATAATTTTTATTTCACGCCAAGGCGCAAAGATTTCGCAAAGGCGCTATGCTTTATAAGTTATTTACAATTCTATGTATTCCGTCTTTAATTAAAACCACATTAAAATTAATAAGTAACCCTAGCTTGATATTTGTAAGTCGAAGATAAGTCAGCAATTGTTTATAATGCACTTCTGCTAATGCCTCAACTGATTTGAATTCTAGGATCAACTTATTATCTATGATGTAATCAGGAACAAAGCCAAAACCCATATCAATCCCTTCATGAATAACTTTTATTCCAGTTTGTCTCGTATATGGAATTCCGGTTTTCTTCCATTCATGGTCAACTATTCCCTCGTAAACGCTCTCAAAAAGGCCGGGGCCATATCTTTTATGAATATTAAAACAAATATCAACTACCGAGTTTTGCAAGTTCATTCTCTGTCATATGGACAGACTTAAATAATACTGCGCCTTTGCGCTAAACTTAGCGGCTTTGCGTGAAAATCACACCTTGAACTCTGTCCATTTATGATCTGATTTACCGGAAGCAACTACATTTTCAATAAACGCCATCCCTCTTATTCCTTCATCTACGCCTGGGAAATCAAGCCATTCATCTTTTGGTTTTTCACCATTCATTTTTGCACGAACAGTCAAAGAAAAATTTCTATACAAATTTGCAAATGCTTCAAGATATCCTTCGGGATGCCCTGCGGGTGTTCTTGAATTATGCGAAGCATAAGAACTTACGTAACCAGTTCCTGCACGGTAGATCTCGGTTGGCTTATCTAACCATTTTACAAGTAATGTGTTTGCATCTTCCTGTTTCCATTCAAGTCCTCCTATTTCGCCATACACTCTTATTTTAATACAGTTTTCTTCGCCAGCCGCGATCTGTGTTGCCATCAATACCCCGGTTGCTCCATTGTTGAACTTCATAAATGCAGCACCATCATCATCCAGCATTCTGCCATCAACGACGACGTTGAGGTTAGCACATAAGTGAGTAACCTGTAAACCCGTGATATACTCGGCCATATTAAATGCATGTGTACCGATATCACCCATGGCTCCGGCGATGCCGCTACGTTTTGGATCCGTTCTCCATGATGCCTGGGCATTTCCTTCACTCTCTTTTAATGTGCTGAGCCATCCTTGCGGATACTCCACATACACTTTTCTTATTTTACCAAGTGTTCCGCTCTTTAGCATCTGTTTCGCCTGTTTTACCATAGGAAACCCGGTGTACGTATGTGTAAGTAAAAGGGTCAATCCTGTTTGTGCTACTTTTTCTTTTAATTGCCTGGCTTGTTCCAGAGAAAATGTAATTGGTTTTTCAATCACCACATTAAACCCTTTATCTAGAGCCATCATCGCCGGATCAAAATGAACAAAATTTGGGGTAACGATACTGACAAAATCGATGCGTTTATCTTTTGGCATTGCTGCTTCCTTTTCAAGCATCACTTTATAATCTGTATAAATGCGGGATTCATCAAGAAATAAACTTTTCCCTGAATCAACCGCTACTTCCGGGTTAATACTTAATGCGCCGGCAACAAGCTCTATTTGCGCATCCATGTTAAATGCAAATCGATGAATGGCCCCGATGAATGCATCCTTGCCACCACCGATCATTGCCATTCTGAGTTTCCTGTTTTCCATATTTCAAACAGTTGTTTGTGGTTTGATTTAAAATAAATTAGTGAACAGTGAAGATAAATGTGTTTTTAAAAATAGTACATTTAGCCTTTACAAAAATTTTTCATTAAAATCAACGATATGCAAGCCGTAAACAAGAATCAACTATTTCTGGCAAGCAGGATTGCTCTAATTGTTACTGCAATCACATTTGCTTACCGGGCAGCCCTTGAAGGAACCTGGGGAACTGAATTTAATCTTACCAAAGAACAACTTGGTTGGATCTTTAGTCCAGCATTCTGGGGATTTACATTAGCCATGATCTTTGGCGGACCGCTGTGCGATATTCTTGGAATGAAAAAATTAGTTGGTCTTGCATTTATTGGCCATGTTTCAGGCATAATTATTTACCTGGTTGCAAAAGATGCCACAATGTTATTTATAGGAACAGTTTGTATAGGTATTGGCAATGGCATGGTTGAAGCAGCTTGCAATCCACTGGTTGTGTCTCTTTACCCGGATAACAAAACAACTATGCTCAATAAATTTCACGTCTGGTTTCCCGGAGGAATAGTGATTGGCGGTCTGATTTCTTATCTTTTTCTTGAACAGTTTCATTTGGATTGGAGAATTATGGTTGCAATTCTTTTCTTACCTGCAGCCATTTACGGCTGGATGTTCCTTAAGCTTGAATTTCCTAAAACTGAAAGGGTAGAAAGGGGTATTAGCACCAAGGAAATGTTTATGAGTTGTTTGAATCCTTTGTACATAATTATGATAATATGTATGTTCATGACTGCGGCAACCGAATTAGGAACGGGTACATGGATCGGCGCATTATTAAGTGGTGCCGGAGTATCTGGAATATTAATATTGGTATTTATAAATGGTATCATGGCTATTGGCCGTTCCTTTGCCGGACCAATTGTTCATCGATTGAATCCCAATGGCATGTTGATCTTTTCTTCTTTTTTTGCAGCAATTGGTTTATTTCTTCTAAGTAAAACGAGTGGTTATGCTGCCGTCGGCGCAGCAGCGGTATTCGCAGTTGGTATTTGCTTTTTCTGGCCTACGATGTTAGGATTTGTTTCTGAATACTTGCCAAAGACGGGTGCATTAGGGCTATCATTAATGGGCGGCGCAGGCATGTTTTCGGTATCGCTGGTTTTACCGATCATGGGTAAATGGTTTGACAAAGCAAAAGATGCCGCTGTTGCTGCCGGCACTGAAGTCGCAAAAGCTGAAGCTGTAGCAGGTACCGATACTTTAATGAAAGTTGCTATAATGCCGGCAATACTTCTTGTGATATTTACGGTGATCTATTTTGTCAGAAAAAATAAGCCAACTCAGCAATTAGCCCATTCATAAATATGAGATCTACAACCAGGTTACAGCTATCAGCAATGATGTTTCTCCAATTCTTTACCTGGGGAGCATGGTATGTTACAATGGGCACTTATCTCGATAAAGTATTAGGTGCTACGGGTGTGCAGGTTGGGGCTGCCTATAGCGCAATGGCAATTGCAACGATCTTCTCTCCCATTTTTGTCGGCATGATCGCCGACAGATTTTTTTCTGCACAAAAGGTTTTGGGTGTATTACATATTATTGGAGCCTTGTTATTATACTATATCACAACAATTGATAATCCTTCCTTTTTTTATTGGATAGTGTTGTTGTATTCATTAATGTATGCCCCAACATTAGCATTGGCAAACTCAGTTGCATTCAGGCAAATGAACGACCCGGCTAAAGAATTTCCTTCTGTAAGGTTTTTGGGGACCATCGGGTGGATAGCCGTTGGGTTGATGATCGATAGAGTTTTCAAATTGGAAACAGAGCAATTATCACAAACATTTATTATTGCCGCTGTTGCATCTGGAATATTGGGTTTATTAAGTTTTACTTTGCCTGACACGCCACCAAAAGCAAAGGGCACTAAAACAACTTTTGCAAAAGTGCTCGGCGCTGATGCATTCGTTTTATTTAAAGACAGGTCATTTACCGTCTTTTTAATCTCATCTATACTGATCTGCATACCACTTTCATTTTACTATAGCTTCACAAATTTATTTTTAACAGAAGCAGGAATGAAAAATGTTACCAGTAATATGACCTGGGGACAGATTTCTGAAGCAGTTTTTATTTTACTTATTCCCTTTTTTTTCCGGCGGTTGGGCGTAAAATGGATGATCGCCATTGGAATGATCGCATGGGCCGTGCGATTCCTGTTGTTTGGGTATGGCGATGCCGCTGAGAATCTATGGATGTTGTTTGCAGGTATACTTCTGCACGGTGTTTGCTTTGATTTCTTCTTTGTAACCGGGCAAATCTACACCGATAGCAAGGCTGACGTAAAAATTCAAAGTTCCGCACAGGGTCTCATTACCATGGCTACTTATGGTGTGGGTATGTGGATCGGAACATTATTATCAGGTTATGTGAAAGATTATTATACAGTTGACAAAATTGTGACATGGAAAAATGTATGGCTGGTGCCTGCCGGCATCTCCGTAGCCGTACTGCTTTTCTTTTTGATATTATTTAATGAAAAAAGAAAAGCTATCGAACCAAGTGCGAATATGTAATGTTTGTAACTTTAGAATCCGCTTTCTAATATGAAAAAATCAAATCGTCGGGATGCATTGAAAAAAATAGTAGCCGGAACTGCCATAACCGCTGCCGCTCCTTTCTTAAGTTCATTTGATGCTGAAGAAACAACTTCAAAAAAACTAAAATTGAAAGGGAACATCAACCACTCCGTTTGCCAGTGGACCTATAATTATATTTCATTGGAAGAACTTTGTGTTGAAGTAAAAAAAATAGGGCTTGGAGCTATTGACCTGATCGCACCAAAAGATTGGCCGATACTTAAAAGACATGGCCTGTTCTGTTCTATGTGTTATATCGCCGGTAAAGTAAGTCTTACCGAAGGGTGGAATAACAAAACTTTTCATCCGCAATTAATAAAGGATTTTACGGAAGCAATTCCCCTGGTAAAGGAAGCCGGTTATAAGAATTTGATCTGTTTTAGCGGCAACCGCAAAGGAATGGATGATGAAACAGGGATGAATAATTGCGTGGAAGGTTTGAAGCAAATAATGGGTCTTGCAGAAAAGAACGGGGTTATTGTCCAGATGGAATTATTGAATAGTAAAGTGGATCATAAAGATTATATGTGTGATAAAACTCCCTGGGGTGTTGAATTGGTGAAACGAATTGGCTCACCAAATTTCAAATTACTTTATGACATTTATCACATGCAGATAGATGAAGGTGATGTGATAAGATCAATACAAACTTATAACCAGTATATCGGGCATTATCATACTGCCGGGGTGCCGGGTCGTCATGAAATAAATGAAAGCCAGGAGTTATATTACCCGGCAATTATGGATGCAATTGTAAAAACCGGTTTTAAAGGATATGTGGCGCAGGAATTCACGCCTACAGGCAAAACGAATGATGAAAAAATAGCCGCTTTGAAAGATGCAGTGAGGAGATGTGATGTGTGAAATGGTGAGTGGTGAGACGTGAATCGGGAAGCATACCCGACAGTTACAATCCGGCCTCACGATTGACGATTGACGATTGACGATTCACGAGGATAGCTGAATAGACTTGTTGCAGTACACGGGTGCGACGCAACGAAAGCTTAATAGTAGCACTTAGGATGGGTTCATAAAATTTCTAAATCAATATTCAATTTTAAAATACAAAGTAAATCATGGCAGACAATAACACATTTGATGCAATTGTTGTGGGGTCCGGTATCAGCGGAGGATGGGCAGCTAAAGAGCTGACTGAAAGAGGTCTCAATACAATTATGCTTGAAAGAGGCTTTAATATTGTTCACGGAAAAGATTATGAGCAATCTAACAAGCCTGTGTGGGAGTACCCGCATCGGGGTGGCAGAACGCAAAAGATGATTGCTGATTATCCTAACCTTAAAAGAGATTACCCGCTTAATGAAAGGAATCTACATTTTTGGGCAAGTGATAAAGACAATCCTTATACGGAAACAAAACGCTTTGATTGGTTCCGCGGCTATCATGTGGGTGGTCGCTCGCTGATGTGGGGCAGACAAAGTTATCGCTGGAGTGATACGGATTTTGAAGCCAATGCAAAAGATGGACATGGTGTCGATTGGCCCATCAGGTATAAAGACATTGAATCGTGGTATACTCATGTTGAAAAATTTGCGGGCATTCAGGGTTCGTATGAAAATCTACCACTATTGCCCGATAGTCATTTCTTACCGGCAATGGAGCTGAATATTGTTGAAAAAGATGCAGCCGCAAAGATCAAACAACATTATAATAACAAACGGACACTGATCATTGGTCGTACCGCACATGTAACGGGCCCTTTGGGGCATAGTCCGCAAAGAACAAACTGCCAGTATCGGGACATGTGCTGGAATGGTTGCCCATTCGGTGCTTACTTCAGCACGCAATCATCTACGTTGCCGGCAGCAATGGCGACCGGCAAACTTACATTGGGCATCAACTCTATTGTGAAAGAAATTATTTATGACAAAGAAACGAAGAAAGCGAAAGGAGTGAGAGTGATAGATGCGGAAACAAACCAGGTGAAAGAATATTTTTCCAAAATTGTTTTCCTCTGTGCGTCGGCATTTAACTCTGCCTGGATATTAATGAATTCTGCTACCGATATATGGCCCGACGGTTTGGGAAGCAGCAGCGGCGAATTAGGCCATAATGCCATGGATCACCATTTCCGTGTAGGTGCAAGTGGTGAAGTGGAAGGGTATGATGATAAATATTATTTCGGTCATCGCCCAACCGGTTTTTATATACCCCGTTTCAGAAATTCTGGTGATGACAAAAGAGACTACGTCCGTAGCTTTGGTTACCAGGGCGGTGCCAGCAGAAATGGCTGGGGTCGGGAGGTTGCTGAATTAAATATTGGCGCTGAATTAAAAGATGCCTTAAGTGCGCCGGGCGGCTGGAGGATCGGCGCTACTGCATTTGGAGAAATGCTTCCTTATCATGATAACAAGATCTCATTAAATAAAAATGTAAAAGATAAATGGGGATTGCCAGTATTGGATATGGATGTATCGATACGTGACAATGAAAAGAAAATGCGTGTGGATATGCAAAATGATATGAAGGAAATGCTGGAAGTAGCGGGTGCCAAAAATGTGAACGGTTATGAAAACGATTATGCGCCGGGTATGGGTATTCATGAAATGGGCGTTGCACGAATGGGTCGGGATCCTAAAACTTCAGTATTGAATGGCAATAACCAGGTTTGGGATTGTAAGAATGTATTTGTAACGGATGGCGCATGCATGACAAGTGCCGCTTGTGTCAATCCCTCACTTACATATATGGCATTGACTGCAAGAGCAGCCGCATTTGCAGTTGATGAACTGAAAAAGTTGAATGTATAAAAATTCAGCTCGTATCAATTATTAATTATTAAAAAAAACTTTATGGATAGGAGAGAACTTTTAAAAATGGTCGCTGCTGCAACTGGTGGCGCAGTTATCGGTGGTGAATTTTTCCTGCTCGGATGCAAAAACCCTGAAGCAGGAGCGACAAAAGAATTTACTGAATCGGATGTTGCTTTTCTCGATGAAGTTGCTGAAACTATTTTTCCAAAGACGACCACACCGGGTGCTAAAGATGCAAAAGTTGGTGAGTTTATGAAAGTAATGGTGAATGATTGTTATGTGGAAGATGATCAGAAAGCATTTCGTGACGGACAGGCATCGATAAGTGCAGCATGCAAAAAAATGCATGGACATGATTTTATGAAAGCGACGCCTGAACAAAGAAAAGCTGTTTTAGTTTCCCTTGATCCAGAAGTGAAGGAACACCAGGTAAAAAGAAGGGAATTTAATAAGCTACAGGACGATCTTGAAAAAAAAGCACAGGCCAATGGAGACACCAATTTCAAAAAACAAACAATGCCTGCTCATTATTTCACTATGATGAAACAATTAACCATCCTCGGTTATTTCACTTCCAAAGAAGGAAGACAAGGAGCAACAAATTATCAACCTGTTCCGGGTAAATATCAGGGTGATGTACCTTTTAAAAAGGGAGATAAGATTGTCACTGGTCTTAGTTAAACAACTTTAAAACCAATTAATAATTATTAATTAATAGTTATTGATTATTTTCTTATGGCAGATAATAATATGTATGACGCGATTGTAGTAGGCTCCGGTATCGCCGGCGGTTGGGCTGCAAAAGAACTTTGCGAAAAAGGTCTCAAAGTACTCATGCTTGAACGAGGCGAACCCTATGAACATATTAAAGATTATACAAACGCAGCAAAAGAACCATGGCAGTTTACTCATCGTGGATCAACTACAGTCCAGCAAAAAAAAGATTACCCGGTTATTCATCGTGGATGGGCGGCTAATGAAAGAGTGATGGATTCATGGGTAAATGAAATTGATTCTCCATACACAGAAATAAAACCATTTACCTGGTGGCGTGTTTATCGGATGGGTGGTCGTTCTATTCTCTGGGGACGTCACAGCTACCGTTGGTGTGAAACAGACTTTGAGGCCAATGCAAAAGATGGTTATGGTATTGACTGGCCAATCCGCTACAACGACCTTGCACCGTGGTACGATCATGTGGAAAAATTCGCAGGCATTAGTGGTTCAATGGAAGGTTTGCCACAATTACCCGATGGACAATTTTTGCCGCCAGTTCCATTGAACCTGGTAGAAAAAGACGTTGCCCAAAAAATTAAAACTTTTTATAAAGGCCAGCGTCATCTTATTAACAGCCGGGTAGCGAACCTTACTGTTCCGCATAATGAAAGAAGTAATTGCCAGTTTCGTAATCGCTGCTGGGAAGGTTGTCCATTTGGTGGATATTTTAGCACGCAATCCTCTACCCTTCCCGCTGCAATGAAAACCGGGAATCTTACTGTAAGACCGCTATCTCTCGTCACAAAAGTTTTATACGACAAGGATAAAAAGAAGGCAACAGGTGTTGAAGTGCTTGATACAAGTGATAATAAAACTTATGAGTTCAAATCAAAGATCGTTTTTCTCTGTGCTTCAGCATTAAACTCCACATGGCTGTTATTTAATTCGGCCACTGATATATGGCCGGGAGGGTTGGGAAGCAGCAGCAATGAACTTGGTCATAATGTTATGGATCATCATTACAATCTTGGAGTATCAGGCGAAATAGAAGGATTCACCGACATACAGGAACAGGGTCGCAGGCCTTGTGGTTTTTATATTGCAAGATTTGCAAACATACCCGGAGATGCAAAACAAAGAGATTTTGTCAGGGGTTTTGGTTACCAGGGTGGCGCCAGCAGGCAAAACTGGGGAAGAGAAATTGCAGAATTGAATATTGGAACTGAATTTAAAGATGCATTATGTGAACCCGGTGGCTGGAAGATTGGTGCTACTGGTTTTGGTGAAATTCTTCCATATCATGAAAACAAAATTTATTTAGATAAAAACAGGAAAGATAAATGGGGATTGCCTGTCCTGGCTATGGATGCTGAACTGAAAGAAAATGAGATGAAGATGAGAACAGCTATCAAGGCAGAATTGAAAGAGATGTTTGAATCAGCCGGAATAAGAAATGTTCATGAGTGGGACAGTGGCCATGCAATCGGTCATGGCATACATGAAATGGGAACCGCAAGAATGGGAAATGATCCAAAGACAAGTGTTTTAAATAAACATAACCAGGTTTGGGATGCAATGAATGTATTTGTAACTGATGGTGCATGTATGACGAGTGCGTCTTGTGTAAATCCTTCGCTTACTTATATGGCATTTACGGCAAGAGCGGCAGATCATGCAGTAGCTGAACTTAAAAAACGAAATCTTTAAAACCCCTAAATCCCCTAAAGGGGACTTTAGAAACCATTAAATGATGACGTCTGACAAAAATCCATATAAAAAAGGAGGCATGTTTGAAGGAGCATCTTTTTTGCTATTTGAAAAGGCAAGGCAATTGCGTAACAGGAT
>CBFGXP010000044.1:0-21265 GCA_965652775.1 uncultured bacterium | reverse complement strand
TCGGAGCCCCTGTCAGCTATATTGTCAATTGGCATTGTGCAACTCTGACAAAATATTTTTGGTTCCATAATTATTCTTTTAATGCCACCAAGTTATAATCATATAGAGAAGTGAAGAATGACAATCATCATGATCATAAGTGATTCGTATAAGACAGGTATAAAAACTTAAAATTTATCCGGATATGTTGACAGAAATGATTCAACATATGAAACTAAAGATGAGTTATTGTCGATTGATCCTACAGATCAACCGCTTTGAAATACAGGCGGTTCTCTCAGCCTATCAATAAAATTATTTGCATGGAAAAATCAGAAAGCCAAATGACCGATATCATTTTGCCTTGCTTGTATAGGTTTTAAATTTGTGTCCAGGCAAATAATACGGTCGAGTATGGCAATTCTTATTTTCTTTATTGCACATTGGTTTTTGTCTTTATTTACACAAACTTTTTTCTATCACCGGTATGCATCTCATGCTGCATTTACGATGAGCAGATCATGGGAACGTTTTTTTTATATACTTTCCTATATCACGCAGGGTTCATCATACATGAGTCCACGGGCTTACGCCATCATGCATCGTATGCATCATGCTTATACGGATACGGAAAAAGATCCTCATTCACCTAGCCATTCAAAAAATGTATATGCAATGATGATGCGTACCAATAAGATTTACATGGGTATCTACAATCATACATTGCCGGCGGAAGAAAAATTTATGAAAAATGTACCGGACTGGCCGTGGTTTGATAAATGGGCACTTACGTGGAAGTCGTCCATTTTCTGGAGCCTGGTGTATATTAGCTACTATGTGCTCTTTGCAACTGCCTGGTGGATGTACCTGCTCATCCCGGTGCATATTCTAATGGGACCCGCACACGGTACTATTGTCAATTGGTTTGCACATAAATATGGCTACACCAATTTTAAAGTGAACAATACATCAAGAAATTTATTGCCATTCGATTTCCTGATGTTGGGGGAATCCTATCATAACAACCACCATAAATTTCCTTCAAGTGTAAATTTTGGCGGAATAAGATGGCATGAGTTTGATCCGGTTTATCTAATAATACGACTACTGAACTGGTTGAAAATAATAAAGATCAAGAGTTTGGCGCTGAAAAGAATTGAAGTCGAGTTTTAACATTACTATAATCCGGTGCTGTCACCTTTTGCAATGAATCTTTACAAAGATCTTGCATCAGTTGTTTGGCAACCTGCACAGCATACTTCATTGTGCTTTCGGAAAACTTGAGGCCATCAATTGCCGCGATTATCTTTTTCATTGTTGAAAGATTTGGTCAAAAACTAATTTAGATCGACGGTATCCATCACCTGTGCGTAATAAAAATTGGCAATTTGTGATCTTTTATCACATTCGCTACAAAACTTTTTTTGAAAGCCCGTGAAATAGAAGAACGTCCAAAAGCGCCACTTATGAGAATTGTATTTTTCTTATCATTGATCCAACTGGCAAAAAAATCTTTTGGATCGAAATGCAGTTTCATAATTGAAAGATCAGGAAAATGTCTTGCTGCCAATTCTTCTATATACTCAGCGTTTGGAATATCATCTTCAAGCTCTCTTTTTGAATAAACCAGAAGAGTAGGTTGGCTTGTGAACTCCGGGAACAAGTAAGCAAATTGCTTGATAGCATATACTGATGATTCGCTTCCATCATAAGAAAGAATGTTATTCTTCGGGAAGTCAAATTTTTCAGGAACAATTATAACAGGACATTCCACATCATGCAAGGCCATCTTCAAATAATCATTTGGTCCCCCGATTCCAAAATTCGAATAAAAACTTTCACTTCCAATGATAACAAGATCAGCAAATCTTGTTTCTTTCTTCAACTCAGGTAATGCAAAATCATAATAATGCTTATGGACCCTGAATTCAATATCGTTTTTTTCACACAAGTGTTCAAAACGTTCTATATTCTTTTCTATTTGTTCCGATTCTTCATCTTCGATCAGGGGAATAGACGTTGTGGTACCTGCAGTGCCAGCATAGCTCCATAAATTAGCATAGTTGACTTGCGGTACAAATACCGCGGTAGCTAATATTTTGTTTTTTTCATTTAGTCGGCGGGTAAATTCAAATGCACCTTCGGAGAAATTAATTCCGTCGAAGACAAGCAATATCTTTTTCATAAAATTTTATTTACCAAACTTACTGCCGAGCCTGCCCTGTTGAGCATGATAATACTCAGATTTCGCCGTGATAACGATCATCACAATTTTTCTCTTTAATATTTAAAATTTGTTGTTTAATTACTGGGTCATTCTGTCTGGCAAAATTTCAAATGACTGGAAGTACAGGAATCTTTAATTAATACAATAAGTTTATGCCAACAAGAGAAGAGATATTAGGTGGACTAACATCGCTTGCAAATGAATACAGTAATGTTGCAATTGTATGGCATATTATAATCCTTATAATCATTGCCGCTCTTTTTGCAGGTTGGAAACCTGGTAACAGTCTAATGATCCTTTTCTCAGGTAGTTTATTGATGTCTGTCAGTTTTTTTGCGGGAATGGATGGTAATTATTTCAATGCCGTAGTTTTTGCTTTTTTGGTGATCGTGTCAATTTATACAGCTTTAAGATCACTTAATGGAGTAATCAAAGAAGACAGATCATGGCCGGATATTGCCGGGCTGTCGTTGATAATCTTCGGGCTTATGTATCCTGAATTTCTAAAAACAGGTTCGATGCTCGAATATGTATATGCTGCACCAACGGGTTTAATTCCCTGTCCCACACTTGCTACTCTAACAGGCTTTGCACTTTTATACAGAGGATTTGGTTCCGTTACCTGGTCAACCACAATTGGCTTATCCGGTATGTTTTACGGTTTATTTGGTTCAATTTATCTTGGCGTATACCTGGATTGGTTCTTAGTTGCAGGTTCACTCATATTGATGTTAAATACTTTTTTTCTTCCAAGAACAGCTTCTTTGAAGTGATAGGTTTAATGACATACATCACATCTGTCTTTGATGACTATCAGGACTTATGACGCAGCAATCAAGGAACTTTATTTAAATTATAAATGACTATGACAGACCATATTAAAATGTTTCGGGAGGTCGGGCTTAGAGATGTGGCAAGTGTTGGTGGTAAGAACTCTTCTCTTGGTGAAATGTTTAATCAGCTTTCGGACCAAGGCATCAAAGTGCCAGATGGCTTTGCTACCACGGCTTCAGCCTTTTCCTATTTTATTTCATATAATAATCTCGCGAAGCCTTTAGAAGAATTAATGCAGGCATTGGACAAGCAAGATTACTCCAATCTCAGATTTATCGGTTCGCAGGCGCGCCAGCTCCTGTTGTCAGCACAAATACCATCAGATCTTCAAAAAACGATTATAAATGCATACAAAAAACTATGTGGTGAAAATTATTTCGAAGTAGCAGTTCGCAGCAGCGCAACTGCAGAAGATCTTCCCCAGGCAAGTTTTGCCGGTCAACATGAATCTTATCTTAATATCAAGGGTGAATCTGAATTGATAGAAGCCATTCAAAAATGTTTTGCCTCACTTTATACTGATCGGGCTATTAAATACCGTGAAGACAACGGATTCAGACACGAGCAGGTTTTACTATCGATTGGTGTACAAAAAATGGTCAGGTCTGATCTTGCTTGTGCGGGTGTGGGCTTCACACTGGAGCCCGAGTCGGGATTTCGTGATGTTATCCATTTAAGTGGTGTATGGGGATTAGGTGAAAACATTGTACAAGGCACCGTAACCCCTGATGAGTTTTTCATATTTAAACCGACATTAAGGCAAAATAAGAATGCGATCATCCAAAAAAGATTGGGCGATAAAAACAAGACGATGATCTATGCAACAGAAAAAAGTGTTTCTCCTGTTATAAATATTGAAACCCCGATGGAAAAAAGCGAGCAATTTGTATTGGATGATAAAGAAGTAATACAAATAGCCAAATGGGCACTGGCCATCGAAGAGCATTATGCCAGGCCAATGGATATTGAGTGGGCAAAAGATGGGCTTACAAATGAAATATTTATTATCCAGGCGAGGCCAGAAACGGTTCATTCTCAAAAAAATCCCTTTATCATTAAGGAATATAAATTATTGGAAAAAGGGGGAGTAGTTACGAGTGGTAATGCAATAGGATCAAAGATTGCTTCGGGTATTGCCAGAATCTTGCAATCGCCAAAAGAAGCAGGTAAATTATCCGGAGGCGAAATTGTCGTTACCGGGATTACAAGTCCTGATTGGGATCCGGTATTGAAAAAAGCATCCGCAATTGTAACCGATAAAGGAGGAAGGACAAGTCATGCCGCGATTGTAGCAAGAGAATTAGGCGTACCAGCAATCGTTGGTTGTGGTAATGCAACGGAAAAAATAAAAGACGGAAGCACCATAACTGTTTCTTGTGCTGAAGGGAAAATTGGTTTTGTGTATGATAAAAAATTAAAATATACGGAATCCGAACATGATTTCCGGGCAATAAAAAAACCAGAAACAACTGAGGTTATGCTGATCATTGGAGATCCTGATAAAGCATTTAAGTATTCATTTTACCCTAACGATGGGATCGGCCTGATGAGAATAGAATTTATTATCAACCACTTTATCCAGGTGCACCCAATGGCCCTGGTAAAATTCAATGAATTGAAAGACGCAGCTATAAAAGGTCAGATTGAAAAACTGACACATCATTACGCTGACAAGGAAAAATATTTTGTTGATAAACTGGCGCAGGGAATTGCCACTATCGCTGCTGCATTTTATCCAAAAGATGTAATCGTCCGGATGAGTGATTTTAAAACAAATGAATACGTAAATCTCATCGGGGGTAAGGATTTTGAACCAAAGGAAGAAAACCCAATGCTTGGTTTCCGTGGTGCTTCGCGATATTACCACGACTTGTATAAAGAAGGATTTCGGCTGGAATGTGAAGCCATCAAAAAAGTAAGAGACGAAATGGGATTGACAAACGTAAAAACAATGATCCCATTCTGCCGAACTGTGGAGGAGGGAAAAAAAGTAATAGATGTAATGGCAAAAAATGGACTTGATCGTAGCAAAGATGAAACACTTGATATTTATGTGATGGCAGAGATTCCAAGCAACGTATTGTTGGCTGAGGACTTTGCAAAAATTTTTGATGGGTTTTCTATCGGGTCAAATGATCTTACACAGCTTACACTTGGCATTGACCGGGATTCAGGAATTATCAGCGATTTGTTTAGCGAACAAAATGCAGCAGCAAAACAAATGATAGCCACAATGATTCGAAAAGCAAAAAGCACAGGAACGAGGATTGGCTTATGCGGCCAGGCACCAAGCGATTTTCCGGAGTTTGCCCAATTTCTTGTAGAGAAAGGCATTGATAGCATCTCCTTTAATCCTGATGCATTGCTTAAAGGAATTGAAAATATTCATAAGGCAGGGCATACACAAAAAATATATTCTAACAATTAAAACTATGATTTATGAAAGGAAATAAAAAAATAACCGAACGACTCAACACTCTTCTTGCAGATGAGCTTACTGCCGTTAATCAATACATTGTCCACTCAGAAATGTGTGACAATTGGGGATACAAAAAACTCGGAGCACTAATCAAGCAGCGTGCCATCGGTGAGATGAAACATGCAGAGAAACTTATTGAGCGTATTTTATTTCTGGAAGGAATTCCTGAGGTAGGTACTCTTAATAAAATCTCTATCGGCATTGAAATTGAAAAGCAATTCAAAAATGACCTGCTGGCAGAAACGGAAGCTATAAGAATGTACAACGACAGCATCAGGTTATGTACTGAATTAGGTGACAATGGAACAAGAGATTTGCTGGAGTCAATTTTGATCGATGAGGAAAAACATCTTGACTGGCTAGAAACTCAAATAGCGGAAATCAAACAATTGGAATTGAAAAATTATCTCGTTGAACAAACTGATTGATCAACTTAAAACAGTTGTCATAATGGAAAAGATATTTAAGGAGAAAGTCGCCATTGTTACCGGTGGAAGTTTCGGTATAGGACGAGCAGCTGCCATAGCATTTGCAAAAAGAGGAGCTAAAGTTGTTGTTGCAGATTGGATAGAAGATACCGAAACGTTAAACTTCATCAACTCAATTGGTGGCGAAGCTATTTTTGTTAAATGTGATGTGTCACATGATGAAGATGTAAAATTGATGGTCGAAAAAGCTGTTTCGCTGTATGGAAGACTTGATTTTGCTTTTAACAATGCGGGTATTGAAGGACTTTCGGCGCCAACTCACGAGTGTACCAATGAAAATTGGGATAGAACCATCGGAATAAATTTAAAGGGAGTTTGGCTTTGCATGAAATATGAGATAGAGCAGATGCTAAAAGAAGGCAAAGGTGTTATCGTTAACAACGCGTCTATCGCCGGGTTAGTAGGCTTTCAAAATATTCCCGCTTATGTTGCTTCAAAACATGGAGTAATTGGTCTCACAAAAAATGCCGCGCTGGAATATTCCAGGCTAGGCATTAGAGTAAATGTCGTTTGTCCCGGCGTTATTAAAACACCCATGATTGACCGCTTCACAGGAAAAAGTAAAGAAGTAGAAAAGCAATTTGAAAGCATGGAACCAGTGGGGCGAATGGGGCGACCTGAGGAGGTAGCTGAGACAGTAATTTGGCTTTGTTCGGATGCTTCATCGTTTATTACCGGTGATGCGATACCAGTAGATGGCGGATGGACAGCGCAGTGACTGATCTGAATCATTTTGATCGGTAATTGTAATCAGCAGCAAAGGATAATGTATTGAATATATTGCTTTCATTACACACATAAACCTTTTAATATGAACGACAGAACTAAAATAATCATCGCTTTTGCCGCCGGCGCAGTCGTTGGCACAGTACTGGGAGTTTTATTTGCTCCTGATAAAGGATCTGAAACAAGAAAAAGAATTGCCGGGGAGGGAAAGAAGATAGCAGGATCAATGAAAAATAAATTCCTGGCAGGTAAAGAAAAATTCGATAATCTCAAAGAAGGCATCAGGCAATCACTTAAAGAAGAAACAGAAGAGTTTGCTTAGAATAAAGTAGGTAGGACAAAAAATTGACGAGCAGTAGAGAAAAAAATTACGCGGCTAATACAAAAAAATTATTAGTGATGGAAAAAGTATTTGCTAAAACGGAACAATTGGCTGAGGATATAAAAGAGCTGGTAAATGTAAAACTTGACTCAGTGAAACTTACCGTCGCTGAAAAAAGCTCCAAAGTAGCATCTAACATTATCTCAGCTACTATAGCTGCATTGGCTGTCATCCTTTTTATTATTTTTTTCAGCGTAGCCCTGGCCTATTTTCTTGGTGAAGTGCTAAACAACACGTGGGCCGGTTTTCTTATAGTAAGCGGGATCTATATGTTGGCAGCAATACTTATCCGCCTTATAAAGGAAAAGTTGATAAGGATACCTATTATGAATTCCATACTTTCTCAACTCTCTAAAGAAGATGAAGACGATGAAGAAGATTAAAAGCATGAAACAACTAAGGAAAGAAAAGAGGCTATTGCGACAGCGTGAAAAGCAACTATGGGTCAAAATCAATGTGGGATGGGATCAGCTCAAAGAAGATCTCCAGCCGAACAATATCCTGAAGAGTATGAAACATTGCAAAGAACGAGGCTCGAGTACGAATGACGAGAATGTATTCAAAAGTATTCTTTCTTTTGGTGCAACTTTATTAGCCAGGAAGCTGGCAAAAAGAGCCGAAGAAAAATTTGGAAATTTTTTTCATTAGTAACCTCTCTTAAAAATCCATGAACTACCTGTTGTTCATTTACCAGACTGACTTGCGAACAGAACTAGCTGACAGTTTTAACCCAGCATAAGATAAAATCCTGACCAAACTCATCTGAGAAGCTGATGGCCGTCTTCCTATTTACCCGCCTGATAAGATATTTTTAGAGTACAATAAATATTTATTTTTTAATAAAGAAGGAGGATTTATGTCAACAAAATCATTGATAAAAACAGGTGAAATGTTTCCTACAGTTTTTGAAGATTTTTTTAAACCCTGGAATGAATGGTTTGATAATGGCGGTTTATGGGGAAGAATGATGAAGATGCCAGCTGTAAATGTGACCGACAACAAGGACAATTATCTTGTTTCCGTGGCAGCACCAGGAATGAAAAAGAATGATTTCAAGATTGATATTGAAGGAAACATGCTTTCCATCAGTTGTGAGAAAGAAGAAACTAAGGAAGAAAAAGAAAAGAAGTACACCCGCAAGGAGTACAACTATTCTTCTTTTAGCCGAAGCTTTACTTTGCCTGAAGATGTAACCCGGCAAAAAATTGAAGCAACTTATGAGGACGGTGTTCTTAATGTAAGACTTCCCAAATCAGAGGAGTCAAAGAAGACTACAGCGATACAGCATGTCGCTGTAAAATAAGCCAGCTTCTGCATGGCTTTAAGCCCTGCCACCCTGTGTGGCAGGGCTTGTTTTTCATTTTTATGGCCATACCTATGAAAATTGAAACGAAAACATTTCTCGTCGATGTCAAATTTAGCTGCGGAAAGCCAGGCCAAATCTCCCGGAGCGCATGACTGTTCAGCCGATAAAGACAAATCATTTTTCAAACTATTCTTTTTTGCTGGCAAAAGAGCGGGTATTTGATAACAATCGTCATTAGTAATGATGCACATCATCCTCTAACAGTCATTTTCGATTCTAATTTTAGGATATCTAAATCAATTTTATGAAACAGGTATTCAAAGTGCTTCTTGCTGCTCTTTTCATATTCCCAGGCTGCACTTCCAGCAGAATTACCAGCTCCTGGAAATCTCCGGACCTGCAACAAAAAAAATATAAAAAGATTTTGGTGTTAGGTCTTCTAAAAGAAACAGATCGTCAACTCCGGGAAAAAATGGAAGAACATATTATAGGAGATCTGAAAATTCTCGGTTACGATGCCGTCTGTTCCTGTGTGGAGTACGATCCAAAGGCATTTAACAATATGAAAGAACAGGAGGCCATTCAAAAACTTAATGCAGGTGGTATTGATGCGGTACTGACGGTTGTTTTGCTTGACAAAACCAAGGAACGGCATTACGTACCAGAACGAGTGTATTATACACCCTATAACATTTATAATCGTCATTGGTGGGGATACTATTCCACGATGTATGGTCGTATTTATGAGCCTGGATATTATGAAACAAGCACAAAATATTTTTGGGAAAGCAATTTGTATGATCTCGAAACAAAACAATTGCTCTATTCAGTTCAAACAGAATCATTCGATCCTGCCTCTACTCAGTTGCTGGCGCATGAGTACGGAAAATTGATTGTAAGCAGCATGGTCAAAAAGCAGGTCCTGGTAGATCAAACAAAGTTGGTTCCTATGAAACCAATATAGGTTTGAATGGTTCTTGGATTGAAAGAGCATCATAATTACAGTAACTTTTGGTGAAATATTACGAAGCTTTTAAATTCTTTCAGCGAACCTTAATTTTTTTAAGAATATGAAACCTCAAAGCGACAGATCGCATTGGGATAACGTGTACAGCACAAAAGCTGAAAACGAAGTAAGTTGGTTTCAACCTTATCCCAAAACGTCAATTGAGTTTGTTGAACTATTTGATTTACCCATAGACGCCAATATAATAGATATAGGTGGTGGTGACAGTTATTTTGTTGATGCCTTGCTTGACAAAGGATATGAGAATATCTATGTTTTGGACATTTCTGAAAATGCTATAAAAAGAGCCAAAGAAAGATTAGGTGAAAGGGCATCGAAAGTACATTGGATCATTTCAGACATAACTGATTTCAAGCCAACGTTGCAATTTGACTTTTGGCATGACCGGGCTGCATTTCATTTCTTAACCACCGAAGATAAAATCTATAAGTATGTTTCAATTGCAGAAGACTCTATTAAAAGAAATGGCTATTTGGTGCTCGGCACATTTTCGGAACTGGGCCCCCACAAGTGCAGTGGATTAGATATAAAGCAGTATTCCGAAGCATCGATGTCTACACGGTTTGAAATCTCGTTTAACAGAATAAAATGCATTAGAGAAGATCATTTAACACCTCGTAAAACAGTTCAGAATTTCTTGTTCTGCAGTTTTAAAAGGAAATAAATGACATGTGTTGCCCACAAGCATCGGCAAATTAAATTGCGACACAGGCACGGAAATGAGAATTATGGAGGCCTTTTTCCGTTGTCATATTCATTTTAGGCTAATCATTCAGGGCAGGAAGGAGACGTTAAATGCTGGATACATCTTTTGTAAATTCATTTCTGTATATACGAAAAACCAAAATGATATAATTAACGAGTAGTGGCCCGAAGATTAATCCAAATGAATCCGAACAATCCAATCCAACAATTACACCCAATACCGTAAGCACCGGATGTACGTGCCCAAGCTTGTTCAGTAAAGTGATGCGCGTCAGGTAGTCAACATTGCCAGTTACAATTAGGCTAAAAAAGAAAAGGCCTGTTGCATTCCACTTATCTCCACTCACATACATGTAAATTACGATCGGCACTCAAATGATCATGATCCCTACTATCGGAAAGAATGCGAGCAGACCGGTCAGAAACCCCGATAACACAAAATTATCAACTCCAAAGATTCTGTGTCATTATTGTAACTAATCCGGATATTCATCTGATCCAAGTACCCAGATAAATGATTGCAGGTCTATATAATCTTTCGGGCGATATTGTTTAGTATCTCGCCTGACCTGGTCCGCAAACGTCAATGTACTTTCATAGGTATCCCAATTTGGAGGCGTGATATAATCCAGATCAAACCGGTATTTTTCCGCAGCGGCCCTGGTAACTTTTGGTTTTAAGAAAATGTGACTGTCTGGTTGCGCAATAAATCCAAATACTGTTACCAGTGGCCAGGACAACACCCGTGTTTGTTTCCGCGGAAGGCTACCAAGCATATCAACAAATTTTTCAAACCGGCGTTGCACCAGCCTATTACCATACAACCATTCAAATAGACCGGTGGCAAATGATTCAGCTCCCTCCGGGGATCTGACTGCATCACGAATAGCAATCTTTTCAAACGAGAACAATAAGTTAGTTTTCGATTCTATTTGTATCGCCGTCTGCGAAATAATATTGTAGGATCCTGCTGACAGTAACTTTTTAAATGATTGCCGGTTTAGCTTTTCCTGGAACCGGAGATGCGCCTCAACTTTATAGTTTCTTTCCCATGCTATATATTTTTCGTCCGTAAACCCATTTCTGAAATAATGAAGAAACTTCTTTATACATTTCTTCCTTGCCACGGCTATATGATCCCGTTTTGTAACTATTAATTTCATGATAACCTGGGTTTAGAAATAATTCAAAAAAAAGAAAATTGTCCAAACAACCGAAGTATCAGTTACTCCGGTTGTTTGAACGGCTACATAAGCTATCCGGTATAACTTACAATGAATAAGGTCCTGCATCTAATAAGAGGTGCCCAGCAAGAGACATATGCGTCATGGGATGTCATTAGCTAAAGGTTGACTCACGGTGTTGCTGCGGACTTTTACCTTTTTCATTTTTTCCTTTATCTTCCTGGTCATGCCCTTCAAGTTTTACAAGCTTATTGTATAACCCGATAACAAGCAGGGAGGGGGCCCATTGCCCGACGAACATGCTTGCATTTTTATTCCTTGTAATAAATAAACCTAATGAAAACGCCATTGTTCCAAGTGCTGCCCACAGATAAATATCAGATGGAATCTTTGCTGTTTGCTCTTCAAGTGTTTTTGCAACAGCGCCTTCTTTAAATGATTGATTTGCCATAAAATTTATTTTAATGATTAATAAATAATTTCTGTTGCCGGACGCAATTTAATGTTGACCTATTTCTGCAGTTTGCTCTATTAATTCACGCAGGAACTTTCCATGTACTTCACGATCCCAGGCAAGATGCACACGGGGTTTTATTATTGAATGATGAAGGTCTTTGATTTTATTTATCACTTATTATATAATAGGAGTAATTGATTATATAATTCCCATTTCAAAAAGAAGATGCAGTTAGAATTCATACTTAGAAGGAAGTGAAGCGAAACTATATTAAAGGCAAGCAGGATTAAAATTCAAGAGACTTTACTGATCCTTTTTAGTTACCGGCCAACTGAAAAAGCCAATTAACCATTCATAATTCATAGTTCCTGATTCCTGCCACTTTGCAATTTCTCATCCAGTGTCTGCGAAACCCGGGTCAAATCTGTTTCTTCACTCAATTCTTTCGTGGATTCATTTATTTCTTCTTCCAGTCCAAGATGCCGGGCAATTTTTTGAACCATCCTCAAAATCATTGTTGTTTCCTGTTCATCAAGCACGTTTATCTGTAAATCAAGATTTGCCCGTTTGTCTGCTTCTATAGTCATCCGGTTTTGACTCATTAAAACTAAAAGAGTAAGAAAAATTGCTTCCAGTGAAACTACCAATGTAAGGAAGCTGAATGGCAAAGGATCAAACGGCCTGATGCCCGGGACTACGCCAGCATTTATTAAGATCCATCCTCCAAACCAGGCAGCATGAAGGATTATTGACAACGTGCTTCCGGCAAACGTCGTCACCTTGTTTGCTATTTGTTCCGCTATTGATCTGCTTTTGAGATTTTTTCTTTCCAGTTCTAAAATCGTTTCTATATTCTTTTGAACGATAACTTCCCCTGTTGCCTTTGGTTCATTCACGATTTCTTTCTTATTCTCCATGATGATAATTTTTGTGTAAGGTAAGCTTCTCAAAAGTATTTTTCCCCGGGCTCAGGTGCTGTTGGTCAATTGCGAATAATTATCAGATTCAATCCTGATTTTCCGAAACATCCATGCCTATAATAAAAAAAGCTGCTTTTTTAGGACAGCTTTCTTTTTTTGAGTTTTCATGGTTAATAGTCTAATGGTCCCTTATCACTTTATTACTTTCCTTGTTCAGCTCTATCTTGTCAGTGTGCCAATAGGCATACGTAAGGAAACAAATAATTTCATAGAAGGGTTTTAAGAATTTATTGGATGATGAAGGTCTTTGATATTAATTATGTCTTATTATACAATAGAAATAATTGATTATACAATTCCCATATCAACAATGGTGCGGTAGAATAAACTGTATGCAGGATGGAATTAAAAAGAGTGTAATATTTATAGGATAGCGGGTCTCAAAACTAGTTCTGACTATGATTCCGGTTTGAGACGCTCCAATGCTCATCAAGGACAAAAGAGATGAGGTAGTATATTTCTTCAGGGTTGTTTGGTTTGCTGATAAAATGAAAAGCTCCCATTTCTTTCAGTTCTTTTGATTCTTCAACATCCCTTGATGTAGTAAAAATAACGACGGGAATATGTTTTAACCTTTCATTCTTTTTAATAGCAGCTAAACATTTCTTGCCATCGATACGGGGCATCCTGAGATCTAAAAAAATAAAATCGGGCAAGGTATTTTCGGGATCAGTCAATAATGCCAGTGCCTGTTCTCCATTATTTGCAGATATGCATTCAATACCAGCATCTACTTCTTTAACGGATTCAATAAACAATTTTCGATCGTCCGCATCATCATCAATAATAAAGAAATTCATATTTTTTTTCATACACCTTATTAAAATGCCCTGTTGAGTATTTAGTAATTCATAATATATTCCCAAGATTAGCATTTTTAAAAGTTGTGCCGTTGTATTATCCCGACAATATTTTATATAATTATATGTTCCCCGACACGGGTGTCTGACTCGAATTGTTTCTTAAACACCGAAGGCGTCTGGCCCGTAACCTTCTTAAATTGCTGGCAGAGGTGCGATACACTGCTGTAATTCAACTGGTATGAAATTTCTTTTATGCTTAATCTTTCATATACAAGCAATTCTTTTACTCTATCCACGCGGGCTGAAATATAAAACCGTTCGATAGTACTTTTTTCTATATCGGAGAAAATATTGGACAGGTAAGTATAATCATGATGCAACGATTTACTCAGGTACTCTGTAAATTTTGATGGTATTTCATCATCAGCTGAGTGAAGCATATCCATGATAAGCAGTTTGATGTGTTCTACCAGGATGCTTTTTCTATTATCCATCAATTCAAGTTCGTAATGTTGTAAAGCCTGATTTAATTTTTTTAGCTGCTCCTGGTCAATCTCTTTTGGAAGCGTCACTTTTCCTAGTTCGATGTCGTCATAATCAATCTCAAGTTTTTCTAAAGCAGCCTGTACGGCCATTTTACATCGCACACAAACCATATTTTTTATATAAATATTCATTACCTGCACTATAGACAAGCTAAAATCTGTGCCATTTAACCCGGTCTGCGCAACTTTTTAAGATATTGATGGCCACTACTGCAAATCGGCACCCAGTTCAGCATTTTATTAGATCAAAAAGGCAATAAGGGATCGCTGTTTTCGAAGACGTGAAAAATTATACTCATCTAAAGGCTGGTCCATATGGGAATTCTGCTGTAATTAAATAGAATTATATAACGCATTCTTATATTCCCGGCTATATCTTCATATTGGTTTTTCAAAGGATATTTGGATAAATAATCGGGTGGAATTTCTATTCCGGCCCTTTTTTATTTGTACGCGGGATATACAAAAAGAAAGTTCCCCTATCGGATTTTGAGGTAAATTCTCCCATTCCGGCCGCCATGTTATTCTTTCAAAAGAACCGTATATTGCTTAACTTGAAGTATGTCTATTTTCAAAACCAGACACATTCTGCTTGCTGATGATGACAGGGATGATCAACTTCTATTCAAAGAATCGTTGGAAGAACTTTCCTTATCCACTCAAATCGAAACAGTACAAAACGGGGAGCAGCTTATGCAGCTACTTAACGATGAGAAAGAACAACTGCCGGATATCCTTTTTCTCGACCTCAATATGCCACGCAAAAATGGCTTTATCTGTTTATCAGAAATAAAGCGCACCGAAAGGCTAAAACGTGTTCCTGTGATTATTTTTACTACGTCCTATGAGCCTGAAATAGTCAACCTGCTTTACAAAAAAGGGGCACAATATTATATTCGTAAACCAAATGATTTTGAGCAACTCAAAAAAATAATTTACCAGAGCCTTGTTCTAACAGGACAAAAAGATATAGCGCAACCGTCACGAGAGAATTTTGTGTTGTCATCACCACTAATTAAAGATGAAATCAAATAAGGAAAAACCGAAGGTCATTTCCGATAATCTTTTCCCGGTCGTAGGTATCGGAGCCTCGGCCGGCGGGCTGGATGCGTTTAAAAAATTACTCAAAGCCATTCCGGAGGATTCAGGGATGGCTTATGTGCTTGTACAGCATTTGGACCCCGACCACGAAAGCTTGTTGCCCGGCTTGCTGCAAAAAGTTACTTCGATTCCGGTATCAGAAATTTCTGATGAAATTAAAGTTGTACCTGATCATATTTACATTATACCCAGCAACAAAATGCTGGTAGCAAACGATGGTGTTTTACAACTGAGCCCACGGCCTGCAAAGAGCAAAAAGGAACGAAACCTGCCAATTGACTTGTTTTTTACTTCACTGGCGGAAGTGCATCAATCACATGCTATCGGAGTCGTTTTATCCGGCACCGCTTCCGATGGTACACAAGGATTAAAAGCAATAAAAGATCATGGAGGTATCACTTTTGCACAGGATGAAGAATCAGCGGCATATGATGGCATGCCTCACAGTGCAAGGATGGCCGGCGTTGTCGACTTCGTTCTTCCGCCTGAGGAAATACCAAAAAAACTTTTTGAAATAAGACATCAGGTCAACCGCAGTGACGAAGAACTGGAGAAGTTGTCTCAGCCCGATGAAGATGTGTTCAGGCAAATCCTTTCATTGTTGCGTCTTCGTAAGGGAACTGATTTTACTTACTACAAACAAACCACCATTCGCAGAAGGATCCTGCGCAGAATGGCGTTGAACAAATACAAGGAGGTTTCTGATTATCTTAAGTATTTACGTGAAAATAAAGGGGAACAGGATGTTTTATACCAGGACCTTTTAATTCCGGTAACTTCTTTTTTTCGTGATGAAAAGGTATTCGATAACCTATGCCGATCAGTTTTCCCACATCTTATAAAAAATGAAACCGACAAAGATCCTATACGAATTTGGGTGGCAGGCTGCAGCACAGGGGAGGAGGCCTATTCCATGGCTATTTGCATCAAAGAATTTTTGGGTGAAAAAGCTTCTTCCGGGACGTATCAAAAGGTTCAAATTTTTGCTACCGACATTAGTGAACCAGCTATTGAAAAAGCCCGAACCGGGCTGTATAGAAAAAATGAAATAGACGGCTTATCTGCTCAACGGTTAGATGAATTCTTTACAAAGATCAATGGCAGTTATCATATTGTCAGGCAGATAAGAGATATGTGTGTATTCTCGGTCCATAATCTCTTAAAGGATCCGCCTTTTGGTAAAATAGACTTTATCAGTTGCCGGAACGTGCTTATATATATGGATCCTTTTCTTCAAAAAAAAGCGTTAACTACTTTTCATTATGCACTAAATGCCGGCGGATTTTTATTATTAGGAAAGTCGGAAACCAGCACCAGTGTTCCTAATCTTTTTGCTTCTGCCAGCAAGACGGATAAGATTTTTACCCGCAAAAATGTACCCGGCAGGTTTATGCATGTTGCAACCCAACGTAACGAACAGGGTTTGCGGGATATCATTCCTGATAATAAGAATAAAAAAATGCATACTGGCTATCAAAAGGCGGCCGACGATATTATGCTTAGCAAATATTCACCGGCAGGAGTGGTGATAAATGAGGATATGGACATTGTGCATTTTCGGGGTGACACCAGCGGGTATTTAGAGCAATCATCAGGTAAACCCAGCCATAACTTATTGAAGATGGCAAAACAAGGTTTGGGTTTTGAATTGCGTAACATATTGCATAAAGCAAAAAAAGATAAAGGACCTGTAATAAAAGAAAATATTCCGTTGCAGGTAAATGGCGACTTGCGAAATGTTTCGATTGAAGCGATTCCACTGCCTGATACGATAGAACCGTATTATTTGGTGCTGTTTCATGAAACGGGAGAAGTCAGGAGGCGGGACCCGATAGCTATCGGCTCAGAAGGCGGGAGTAAGAAAATACCAGCATCCAAAACAAAAAAAGATGGTAAGGATCTAAGGATACAACAACTGGAGCAGGAACTTACGCAGGCCCGTGAAGATATGCGAAGCATTACGGAAGACCAGGAAGCAGCGAACGAAGAATTGCAAAGTGCCAATGAAGAACTGTTAAGCAGCAGCGAAGAGTTGCAGAGCTTAAACGAAGAATTAGAGACCGGCAAAGAGGAACTCCAAAGCACTAACGAAGAGCTTACCGTTGTAAACCAGGAAATGATCAGCTTAAACGAACAGGTTACAGCTGCCCGTGATTATTCCGAAAACATTATTGCCAACATTCGCGAATCTCTATTAGTGCTGGATGAAAACCTGCGGATAGTATCTGCTAATAAATCTTTTTATAAAACATTCCGCGTAAATGAACAGGAAACAGAAGGTGTTTTAATTTATGACCTTGGTAACAGACAATGGAATATTCCTGCTTTACGAACCTTGCTTGAAAAGATCCTTCCGGAAAAATCTGTTTTTAATGATTTTGAAGTAACACATTCCTTTTCACATATTGGTGAGCGGACCATGTTGTTGAATGCCCGTGCGATAAAAAACGAAAAAAGCCAGGATAAATTAATCCTGCTTTCAATTGAAGATATTACCGAAAAGAAGAGAGCCCAGGAAATTTTAAATAAAAGCAGCGAACACTTACAGCAACTTGTTAAGGAATTACCTGCAGGTGTTTATTCCTGCGATCCGCAGGGTCGTATAAATTTTTATAACAATGCTGCAGCAAAACTGTGGGGTCGTGAGCCGGAAATTGGAAAGGAACAGTGGTGCGGTTCCTGGAAAATATTTAAACCGGATGGTTCACCAGTTCCATTAGAAAGTTGCCCTATGGCAATCGCAATTAAGGAAGGCCGTGCTATAAAGGGTGAAGAACTTATTATCGAGCGGTTTGATGGCGGCCGTTCCAATGTGCTGGTTTATCCACAACCTGAGTTCAGTTTATCGGGCGAACTAACCGGGGCAATAAATATGGTTTTTGATATCACAGATCAGGTAAAGGCGATCAAACTAATTGAAGAAAGCGAAAAGCGGTACCGAAATTTAATTTATTCTTCCACCTCTATGATCTGCATTTTAAAAGGCGAAGGATTAATAATTGAAATTGCCAACGATGCCATTTTAGAAACATGGGACAAAGGAAAAGACGTAATTGGGAAATCTCTTTTGGAAGTGCTGCCTGAAATAATTGAACAGGGGTTTGGCGATATTTTGTATAATGTATATACCACCGGTAAGCCCTACCATGCGTACGAAATGCCGGTGCACTTGCGGCGGCACGGTAAAATGGAGCTATCTTATTACACTTTTGTTTACGAGCCACTGCGCAATATCAGCGGTGAAATAGAAGGTTTAACAATTATTGCAAATGAAGTGACACCTCAGGCAGAATTAAATAAAAAAATAAAAGAAAGCGAACAAACCTTCCGTCAATTAGCCGAGCTGATGCCCGAAAAAGTAAGCACTGCTGATGCGGCTGGCAATATCACCTATTATAATGAAAGCTGGTTGAATTATACCGGTTATAGTTTTGAAGAACTGAGAGACCGGGGCTGGGAAAAAATTATTCATCCTGATGATGTGGAAGAATTAACAAAGAGATGGACACACTCCATTGCCACCGGCGATGATTTTGAAATGGAGATCCGGCTCTTGCAAAAAAATGGCGACTATAACTGGCACCTCAGTCGTTCGTCAGCTTTGAAGGATGACAATGGAAAAATTATAAAATGGATCGCCGCCACCACCGAAATACACTTACAAAAAGAGCAAAGATTAGAATTGGCAAAAGCGGTGGTGCAAAGAACCGGAGAATTATCTGCAGCGAATGAAGAGCTGCTGCAAAAAAACGAAGAACTTGTAAAAATGAACAAAGAGTTGGAGTCGTTCAATTATATATCAAGTCATGATCTGCAGGAACCCTTACGAAAAATACGGACGTTCGCAAACCGTATTCTTGGCAGAGAACTTATTCTTTTGTCCGATAAAGGGAAGAATGATTTCTCCCGGATACAGGATGCAGCCAGCCGGATGCAAACCCTCATCGAAGATCTTCTTGCTTACTCACGTACCAACATCACCGAGAGGCAATTTGAAAACACTAACCTGAATGAAATTGTAGAAGAGTCAAAAAAAGAGCTTGCTGTAACTATCGAGGAAAAAAAAGCTGTAATCGAAACCAGCAACCTGGTCAACATATTTACAAATCCTTCCCAGTTCCTTCAATTGATGAATAATCTTATTGGCAATTCACTTAAATTTTCAAAACCGGATGTGCCACCCCATATCATAATTAAAAGTATGATTGCTCCGGGCAGCCTGTTTCAAAATGAAGATGCTGAATTAATGGGAAGACTTTCACCACAAAAAGAATATTGTCGTATCAGCATAAGTGATAACGGCATTGGCTTTGATCCCAGATACAAAGAACAAATATTTGAAGTGTTCCAGCGTCTCTATGGAAAAGATGAGTATCCGGGTACGGGCATTGGACTTGCGATCGTAAAAAAAATTGTAGAAAACCACTCAGGCATTGTCAAGGCAACAAGCGAGTTTGGCAAAGGCGCCACCTTTGATATTTATATTCCTGTTCTTTAACAATAATAGCTAATGCTGACCATCCGATGGATATAGAATTATCTAAATGGTATAGTTTACTAAATTAATTTTTTGCTGCTTTCGCCTTCTGGCCATTTTTTTTACCGTTTGTGCCTTTCTGTATTTTCGCTTTAACATCAGCTAATGCATCAGCAAGCTCCTGGAGTTCCGGATCCAGCCCGGGAGAAAATTCCTCTGGTCTTTCAGGAGCAGCAGGAATAGGAAAACTTTCCCGCGGTTTGTCAAGAGTTATTAACTCAGTGCCATCATTTGCGGGGGCAGATCCATTAAATATTTTTTCCATCATTGAGCCGTCTAAGCGGAAGTGATATTGCTCCCTGTTTATGCCAGCGTCTATTAGCTCTTTAACTTCAGGATACTGTGAAGAGTCAAACTTTGGAATTGGCAGTAATTTGTTCCACTCTACTCCAAGCGTTTCGAGTGCTTTTGCAAATGCCATCTCATGCGCTTCATCCCTTGCAATTAAGAAAGCAACTGTTGCACGCAACGTTTTATTACTTGACATCTGGTAGATCCTGCATTTTTGAAGACGGCCCGTAGATTCAAGCACAAGGTTATCTAATAGATCAAGCACAAGATTACCATTGCAGTGAACATAGCTGCCACTCCATGGATTACCAGCGGCATCGACAGGCAATGCGCCCTGCGCACCTACAATAAAATGTTGTGGATTCATTTCTTCCCGGGCATTAGCCATAGGAGTCGTCCCGCCTTTACCAGGTACCTGGAATTTTTTACCCTGGTACATCGGCGAACCGTCAAGTAAAGTCGAAATAGTTTTTGTAATCAATTCGACGTGGCTAATTTCTTCAATACCGATGCCCTGAATAAGATCAAGGTATGGCGTACCGTTACCCCGGAAATTAAAACTCTGAAACAGGTATTGCATCATTGTACGCATTTCACCGAATTGACCACCTAACCCTTCCTGCAAGATATTTGCAGCGGATGGATCGGGTTCATCGGCGACAATAGGATTTATTAGCTCTTGAACATGGTAAAACATATTATATATTTTAATTGTGATCGGAAATGTGTTGTAAATACTGCGGACAAAATCCAACCTGAAAAACACGTGCCACACTTTGTCAGTACACGACTGTTACACATCAGCGTGAGACCAGTTATTTTTTCTTATTCGTGGAAGCAACCCCGCGGTGGCCAGTTAATTTTTCTTTATCCGAAATGGCTATAACCTTTTTAGCATCATCCTCCTGTTTACTGCCTTGATTGAAACCACCGCTCCCTGCGTTTCGTACGCCAGGTTTTGTGTTTTTTGTTTTCCGGTTTTTCATATCTTACTTTTTCAGATTAAGTACTTCATAAATAAAACTGATATTTATCAATTTGAGATATGGTTCCAATAATTCTATCTCTTCAAAATAATTTATTGAACTTTTCACCTCTGCTCTTTCATAGCTGAATACTTCAATATAAAATCCATATAGCTGGAAAAGAGTATAGACTCCATTATCCCTGCGCAACGTTGATATTACCACAGCTTTTTGCTTGAAGTAATACAT
>CBFGXP010000043.1:0-21382 GCA_965652775.1 uncultured bacterium | reverse complement strand
AACAAATGGCTTAAAAGAAGATTGCTGATCAGCCATAGCAGTTGGTTTAGTTATGCAACCAATACTCCTGCGATCTTTGGACCGATGATATAACCAACCCCTAAATACTCAGGAGTTATTTCGCCACTGATTTTTGCCGAAGGAAAAAATTTGTTTGCCTGTGTGGTCATGAATGCAGGCGTTTCAGCGATCACATGAAATATTTTTTGCAGCATGGCATAGGCAAACGCAAAACCCAAACCCAGGAAAGCCGTTTTTGCAAACTCACCGCCTCTTTCACCTGCTTTTAAAACAGATGCACAAGCCGTTCCTTCAGGATAAGGTAGTACGCCGTGTTCTTTTACGATCAATGACCGACGTAGCGGTATCATCATCAGTGTTCCAAGAATACCACCAACAATTGCAAGAATTAAGATAGTGAAGTAATTAAAAAAATTAGCGCTGCTCGGCTGACTTAAAAATAAAAAACCGGGGAGAGTGAATACGACACCTGCTGCTATGCTTTCACCTGCAGAACCCGTGGTTTGTATGATATTATTTTCAAGAATGGTTGTTTTCAATAATTTTCTTCCAAGTGTGATCGCGATTACTGCAATTGGAATTGAAGCGGAGACTGTGAGACCTGCTTTTAGCGCCAGGTAAACAGTTGCTGCGCCAAATACAATTCCAAACGCAGCACCGGTTAAAACAGATTTAATTGTGAATTCCGCCATATTTGTTTCAGGAGAAACAAATGGCTTAAAAGAAGATTGCTGATCAGCCATAGCAGTTGGTTTAGTTATGGGAAGATAGCAAAAGAAGTCCGGAGTCCGCAGTCTATAGTCAAGAGTCGGTAGTCAGTGAATGAAAAAAAATTTATTAAAAGTAAGTCGGACTAATGACTATGAACTAACGACTGCCGACTGAATTATGTCACTCCTTTTTCTTTCATAATGCGGTTGAGCCATTTTAACATTGCAAAGCAAACACCTGCTGCTCCCATCAACAAAATAAAATTGAGCCAGAAAAAATTTGCCTTGTGGTCATAGCCGTCCCACATTGTAGCCAGCACCCCTGAAAGTTTATTTCCAATAGAAGTGGAGAGAAACCATCCACCCATCATCAGTGAAGTGATTCGTACCGGGCTTAATTTAGAAACGATTGAAAGTCCCATCGGGCTGAGACATAATTCACCAATTGTAATAACACCATAGCTGGCAATCAGCCAAAGCACACTGGCTTTTTCAGTACCATTATTGCTGGCATATACGGCACCTACCATTACCAATGCAGACAATCCCGAAATAAAAAGTCCGAATGCAATTTTTGTAGCGGTAGATGGCTCACGATTTTTTCTTCTTAGCCAGGAAAAAAAAGCAATGATAAGTGGTGTAAGCAAAATCACCCAACCCGGATTAATCGATTGACTAAGATTTGTCGCCCATAAACTCACAGTACTTTCTTCTGCCGGCTTCTTTTCATCCGGAACATTTTTAAAATAAGGATGGTAATTAAATTCCTTTATCACTTTACCGTCCTCTTTTTGCAAACGGAACTGTTCATCATATTTTGCAACTGAATCTTTTTTATAGGTAACGGTTTGCGCAAGTTTTAGGCCATTGAAAACTTTTTCCGTCACACCAGCCACCTCACGATTAGTATAGCGATCAGCCCAGGTAGTAAGGGCAGAACCATTCTGTTTGAACACCGCCCAAAATAAAATAACCACTGCAAAAATTGCCAGCAAAGCTGCTATAGGTCTTTTTTCATTCCTATCTGCCGACACATAAATAGAAGTATAAAAATAAATGACCGGTAGGCACGCAAAGATGAAAGCATCCGTTGATGGAGAACCAACGAGAGGATGACCGAGTAATTTCATGGGGACAATCCATCCAATTATGCCGGCAATAATTGATGGTACCAGGATAAGTAAAGTGATTTTTGTGAATGACATATCCCCCTCTTTCACACCTTTCTTTATATCATAAGCAGCATAGTGTTTGGTACCCGCCAGGAAGACAACGACGCCAATAAACATACCCACACCTGCGGCAGCAAATGCATATGCCCATCCATAAATAATATATAATGCAGCGCCAAAAAAGTTACAAATAAAAGCGCCGATATTAATACCCATGTAGAAAATGTTATATCCTTCATCTTTCTGATGTATATGTTGTGGCGTGGTGTATACATTGCCAAGTAAAGTGGAAATGTTCGGTTTGAAAAAGCCATTGCCGAGTATCACCAGCGTCATTGCAATGTAGAGCATTGTAAGATTGTGAACGCCCATCAACAGGTAACCAACACCCATCATAATACCGCCAATGATAATTGATCTTCTATAGCCGAAATATCGGTCGGCAAGCAGCCCACCTAAAAAGGGAGTGAGAAATACAAGCCCGATAAATGTTCCGTAGAGGTCTGCTGACTCAGCTTCGGTCATAGCAAAACCTTCTTTTACATCTTTTAAATAGAGAGTAAAAATGCCGATCATAAGGTAGTAACCGAATCGTTCCCACATTTCAGAAAAGAAAAGAAATGGCAATGCTTTAGGATGTTTCTTCCACATGGCAGATCATTTAGTAAAGAAAGATAAGCAAACAAATTTTAGTAAATAAAAAGGTGGCCAACAAGCCACCTTCGTTTATCATTTTAAGATATCAGGCAGAGCCTGTTTTATCTCTTGTTATCTGTTCAAGGGATTTTATTTTGGAAAAGATCAGTAATCCACCAAGTATTGCTGCGATGGTAATGATACCAAAGAAAATTTTCTTGTCGGGTATTTTATCCCAAAAGCTCGCCATTACTCCAGCGACCTTCCCTCCCAATGATGTTGATAAGAACCATCCACCCATCATTAACGCAGTTAACCTCGGTGGTGATAGTTTAGAAACGAATGAAAGGCCGATCGGGCTTAAACAAATTTCACTCACTGTAAATACTCCATATGTCAAAAACAACCACATCGACGAAGCCTTATGTGTGTATATGCTCGGAACTGACATTACGGCAAATACCATTACCAGGGCACTCAAACCAGAAATGATCAAAGCCCATGCAAATTTCCTCGCGGTTGAGACAGGCCTGTTTCGCTGGGCCATGTATGCAAAAAACATTATTAGCAAAGGAGTAAATGCAACAATAAAAAAGGGATTGATCGATTGAAAGAGTTCGGTATTACCAACTTTGGCTACTCCATCTGCCGGCCATTTTTCGGGAGGCAGGTTTACAAAATAGGGATCAGGTCCTATTGTTTTTACCGGGTTTCCGGCGGTATCGGTTAACACTCTCATATATTGATCCAACGAATCAACTTCTCGTGGTGCTGTGGTTAAGTTCTGTAGTGTATAAACTGCATCCGCAGGTTGTTCCATAAACTGTGGAATCGATCTGTCGGTATGTGATTCTGCCCAAATCGTTAAACCCGTAGAATTTTGATTATAGATTGTCCAGAAGATGATGGAGATAGCAAATATGAATAACAATGCTCCAATTCCTTTTTTATCCTGGGCATCTCCTTTTCGCCACAGGTTTGTATAGAAATAAATAACGGGCAAACATGCCAAAACAAATGCATCATTAGAATCAGAGCCCATTAAATTTCCAGGAATTAACCAGCCGATTATGCCAAATATTATCATCGGTAAAAAAACGGATCCAAAAATTTTTGAGATCGGCATATCCCCGGCTTGCATTGGTTTTTTTACGTCATATTGTTTTACATGCTTAAGATTAAATGCCAACCATATCAAACCAATTATTAATCCGATGCCTGCTGCGGAGAATGCTGCGCCCCAACCAATTCTATTTCTCAAAATAGCAGCTGCGAAATTGCAGACCAATGCACCAATATTGATACCCATATAAAAGATATTGTAGGCATTATCTTTTAATGGTCGCAGTTCTTCCGTATTATACATGTTTCCAAGCAGGGTGGAAATATTCGGTTTGAAAAAGCCATTACCAATAATTATACAGCCCAAACCTATATACATTGCAATATCCCCGGGCACGGCTAGTAATAGGTAACCCGTAGCCATCAATGCTCCACCCAGAAAAATAGATTTAATATAACCAAGATACCTGTCTGCAAGAAGACCGCCGATAAAAGGAGTTAAATAGACCAGCGCAATGAAAGTTCCAACGATATCGGCTCCCATTGCCCGCGGCATGTCCTTCCCGGTGTCGCTAATTAAATAAAGCAATAAAATGCCCACCATCAGGTAATAGCCGAACCGCTCCCACATTTCAGTAAAAAAAAGAACCATTAGTCCTTTAGGGTGTTTGCCAGTTTTTGCGGCTTGATTCATACAATCGTTTTTAATTAACTAATCAGAACGTTCAAATAACGTCGGCCAAAATAAACAAAATCTTTCACTAAGTAATTTTTCATACTTGTTTTAACTTTCTTGCCCGATATTCGCAAAGCTTTTAAATACCAACATCCACTATGCGAATCCTATTACTTGGCGCCGGCGGTCGTGAACATGCTTTTGCCTGGAAAATTTCTCAAAGTCCTCTTTGCGAAAAACTTTTTATTGCTCCCGGTAATGCTGGCACTTCTCAACATGGTACGAATCTGAATTTCGGTGTAAACGATTTTGATGCAATAAAAAAATGCTGCATCGAAGAAAAGATCGACCTGGTGCTTGTTGGTCCTGAAGAGCCATTAGTAAATGGAATAACAGATTTCCTGATCAGCGACCCTCAATTAAAAGATCTTGACATTATCGGTCCTTCCAAAAACGCTGCACAGCTTGAAGGCAGCAAAGCTTTTGCAAAAGCCTTTATGAAGAGATATCATATTCCGACTGCTGCCTATGGAGAGTTTACATTGGAAAATTATAAAGATGGAGTAAACTATATAAATAAACATGCTTTGCCAATTGTATTGAAGGCGGACGGATTGGCGGCAGGCAAAGGCGTTGTTATTTGTGAAAATTATATTGAAGCATTGGCCGAATTTGAGTTAATGATCCAACGGGCAAAGTTTGGCGATGCAAGCAAAAAGGTGGTGATAGAAGAATTCCTGCAAGGTATCGAACTTTCCGTTTTTGTTTTAACAGATGGAAGAAATTATGTGTTGCTGCCCGAAGCAAAAGATTACAAAAGAGTAGGCGAAGAAGATACCGGTCCAAATACAGGGGGTATGGGTGCGGTAAGTCCTGTACCGTTTGCTGATGAGATATTTCTAAAAAATGTAGAGGAGAAAGTTATCAAACCAACAATTGAAGGATTAAAGGCTGAAGGACTTGAATACCGGGGTTTTATTTTCTTTGGATTAATAAAGGTTGGCGATGATCCTTATGTGATCGAATATAATTGTCGCATGGGTGATCCTGAAACAGAAGTGGTAATACCACGATTGAAAAATGACTTTCTTGAAATGCTGGTGGCTGCATCGAGGCAGGAACTTCAAAAAATTAAAATTGAGGAAGATCAGCGATTTGCCTGTACGGTGATGGCAGTCAGCGGCGGTTATCCAGGTGACTATGAAAAAGGCTATGTCATCCATGGGCTTGATCAGGTGAATAAGGAAAGTATTTTATTTCATGCGGGTACAATCATAAAAGATGATAAAGTAATTACCAATGGCGGTCGTGTATTTTGCATCACATCCTTCGGTAATTCCATTTTTGAGGCAGTTGAGATTTCAAAAGAAGAGTTGCAGAATATTTCTTTCACCGGTATATCTTACAGAAGAGATATAGGCTATGAGTTTGAATGAGATTATTTGTTAACCAGCAGCAGTAATTCTTATCACCATTCGTTGTGTCACTCACTTGTACATTCTGTAATTCTATTCAGCATTGTGTTGCCGTTTCTTTGTCACCCTGAGTGAAAGTCAATTCAGCATTTCCCATATCTCTGTACAGCCGTGCCACGGGTTTTAAACCGTGGCACGGCTGATTCACTATTCAAGATTACTTTTGCACAAACTTCATTATGGCCGATATGCACTATCACGATTATTTGCAGCTCGATAAAATCCTCAATTCACAATTTCCCGAAAGTGAAAAACAAAATGCATCTGCACATGATGAAATGCTTTTCATCATCATTCACCAGGCCTATGAGCTTTGGTTCAAACAACTTCATCATGAAGTAGATGCTGTTGCGAACATCATGAGCAAACCTGCGCTCAATGATAATTCACCCGAACTGCAAACTGTTGTTCATCGGCTGAATCGTTGCGTTACTATTTTAAGAGTCCTTGTGCACCAGATCGACATTATGGAAACAATGACCCCGATGGATTTTCTTGATTTTCGTGATATGCTCAGACCGGCATCTGGTTTTCAAAGCTGGCAGTTCAAACAACTCGAGGCTAAACTTGGATTGAAGTTCGATAACAGGCATGGTAAAGAATATTACACCGCACATTTAAGAAAGGAACATGTTGATGTAATTAAAAATTCTGAAAGCAACAGGTCTTTACTTGAACTGGTAAATACATGGCTTGAAAGAATGCCGTTGGCACCACCATTGTCCGATGATCCAAACTCATTCTGGCAGATCTATCGTAAAAGTTACGATGGTAGTCTTGCAGATATTGAAAAAGGAAATCTTTCTGCACTTGATGAAGTTTTCTTCAACTCAAAACCTCAAACCGCAGACCTCAAACCATCTCTTTCTGCGGCTGCATCAAGAGCAGCATTGTTCATTATGTTATATCGCGGTTATCCTTTATTGCAGCAACCCTTTCAATTATTGAATTGCTTATTGGAAATAGATGAACAATTAAGTTCCTGGCGATATCGCCACATGAACATGGTACATCGCATGATCGGTACAAGGATCGGGACGGGCGGAAGTTCCGGTAAGGATTATTTAAAAGCCGCAGCAGATAAACATTATATATTCAGGGAGATCGCCCAGCTTAACAGTTTCCTTATTGAAAGAAGAAAATTACCTGCATTGCCAAACGAAATGGAAATGCGACTTGGATTCGTTCATCAGTAATGTTTCGGTTATAGTTTACCGGAGGTAAAAAAAGAATGAGGTATTACTAAAAATACCCCATTCAACCTTATAGCTAAAAACTAAAGAGACATACTTAGAATGTATAGCGAATTCCAAGACCACCCCAATGTGAAAACCCAACGTATTCACCAAATTCAAAAGAAGGTTGCCAATCGATCGATAAATTGATAGGTGCGCCGGTGAACTTATAATCTAATCCTAATACGCCATCAATGCCGATATAAACGCCATCGATATGGTGATTATGATCATCATGATAATCATAAAAACCAACGTGTGCACCGGGTCCTACATACCATCTCAAACCTTTTGCATCTGCAAAGTTTCCATGTATTTCATACAAACCAGTGAACCGGAAGCCGCGATTCCAGAAATATGCAATGAATTCCCCTGCATTGTTTCCTTCAAAAAAATGTTTGAATGTAATACCAGCGCCATCCCAAACTTTTACTCCAAGTGCAGATCGGTAAGAGGAGCTATTGGTGCTTTTGCTCTGGGCCTGGGATAAAAAAAATACACATAGGGATACGGATAATAAAAATGCCTTTCTCATAAAAAATTGATTTTTTATTACTGTTACAACCCCATTTTCGTGCCAGAAAGAAATTAATTAAAGAGAAAATCAGTTCTTTCTGAAACTCAGAAAGAAATATATCATCACGACGAAGGCAATCGCCGCAGTCATTATAAATGTGTAGGAACTGCCCATGTTGCTCCAGATAAATCCAGCAATTGTACTGGCGCCCAGCGTACATATACTTTGACATGAAGTGTAAAAACCCACTGCTGTAGCCGTATTCTTATTATGTGCAATATTTGTTATCCAGGCTTTGGATATTCCATCGGTCGCTGCTGAAAAAATACCATAAAGGGCAAACAGTACGAAGATGACTGATATCGAAGGATCAAATGCAAACCCTCCATAAACCATTGCAAACAGAAATAACCCCAAAAGAAAAAGCTTCTTAAAACCAATTTTATCAGCTAAAGCTCCAAGCGGATAAGAACCAATAGCCCAAACAAGATTATAAAGCACATAAGCTGCGATGGTAATTGTATCACTTGTAAACGTGTTACCAAGTATGTTGATAGTATCATCACCGATCACTTCTTTTGTTTTTAGTAGCAGAAAAACATCTGAGCTATTAAATAGTGCGAATAACAAGAGCCCTCTGACAAGTGTTTTATATTCGGGTGTTGCAATCTTCCAGTACTTGAAGAAGCTAAAAAAACTTCCCTTTTCCAATGTAGAAACCGGTTGCTTTTTTTCTCTAAGCAGGAAAAGAAACAATACGCTGATAACGCCCGGAATAAATGCGATATAAAAGAGTGTTTTGTATTCACCGGGATAATACAATAAAAATACCAGCGCAATAGCTGGTCCAATAGTGGCACCAGCGGTATCAAGGCTACGGTTAAATCCAAAAACTCTTGCCTTAGTTTCTTTTGTAGCTTCCTGTGATAACAATGCATCTTTAGCGGCTACCCGTACACCTTTACCAAGCCGGTCAAGCGTTCTTACAAAAAAGATCCAGAGGCCCGCAGTAAAAAAGCCGATCAGTGGTTTTGAAACGGCGCTAAGAAAATATCCCAACTTAACAAAAGGAAGACGACTTCCTTTTTCATCACTTAACTTTCCAAAATACCCTTTGCTGATCCCCGCTGCAAAATTGACAAAGCCTTCAAGGATACCGATCCAAAAAACTGAAAACCCAATTTCTTTCAGATAAACAGGTATGATTGGATAAAGCATTTCGCTTGCCACGTCAGCGAATAAACTAACCAATGAAAGGATTAAAATAGTTCGTGTGATGATTCGCATGAGAAATGCAAATTAGCAAATAAGCTTATCAATGGCCGATCGTGAATGGTCAAGCGATGTTTCTCTTTTCATTATTCATCGTTAATGAAACATTGCTTTAATGACCAGTAGAATTATAAGATAAACCCGCAACGGAAGCTTAATAGATTTACTTTCGCCTGGTCAATATAAATTCTTCTAACAACAAATGGGAAGTTGCATATGGGAAAAAATCTTTGACTTTCAAGAGGTTTCGCTTTGCTAATTCAAACAAATTCCTACAACTTTGCACACATTAAATCCAATACTCATAAATGGGACTTTTTAACTGGTTTACACAAGAGATAGCTATCGACCTGGGTACTGCCAATACCCTCATTATACATAACGACGAAGTAGTAGTAAATGAACCTTCGATTATAGCCCTAAACCGCAATAACCCCAAAGAAGTACTTGCCGTGGGTAAAAGGGCATTGATGATGCATGAGAAAACACATGAAAGCATTCGAACAGTTCGTCCGCTAAAAGATGGTGTAATCGCCGATTTTAATGCGGCAGAACTGATGATCCGTGAGCTTATTAAATTGGTTTATACAAAGAAACCGATGTTCCCGCCAAGCTGGAGAATGATGATCTGTATTCCTTCGTCCATTACCGAGGTAGAAAAAAGAGCTGTTCGTGACAGCGCCGAGCAAGCGGGTGCAAAAGAAGTTTACCTGATCCATGAGCCCATGGCCGCTGCATTGGGAATTGGAATTGATGTGGAAGAGCCAGTTGGTAACATGATCATTGATATTGGCGGTGGCACTACCGGCATTACTGTTATCGCACTGGCCGGTATCGTTTGTGACCAGAGTATCCGTATTGCCGGTGATGAATTCACGGCCGATATTATGGAAGCCTTGCGTCGTTATCATAGTTTATTAATTGGGGAAAGAACGGCCGAACAGATCAAGATACAGGTTGGCGCAGCAATGAAAGACCTGGAGACCCCACCCGATGATATTCCTGTAAACGGTCGTGACCTTGTAACCGGTATTCCCAAGCAGATTATGGTCAGCTTCCAGGAAATAGCTGAAGCCCTGGATAAAAGCATTTTCAAAATCGAAGAGGCGATCCTGAAAGCACTTGAGCAAACCCCTCCGGAACTTGCCGCTGATATTTATCGCCGTGGCCTTTACCTTACAGGTGGCGGTGCTTTGTTAAGAGGTCTTGACAAAAGATTAAGCCAAAAAATCAAATTGCCGGTGCATATTGCCGATGATCCGCTTAAAAGCGTCGTCCGTGGCACAGGCATTGCATTAAAGCACTACGACAGGTATCCATTTGTTATGAGATAACATTTTTTTGATGGTAAAAGACACAAGGTTCAGGGCACAAGTTTCGTTATAACAGGGGCCCAGTTATTGTACCTTGTATTTTGAACCTTGTGCTTAATTGCAAATGCGTAACGTATTTCTCTTCATCCGCCGGTATTTCACATTTATCAGTTTCGTACTGTTACAGGTGCTTGCACTGTCCATGTTGTTCCGGTATAATAAATATCAGCGGGCAGTATTTTTAGGTAAGGCAAATGAAATTACAGGCTACCTGAATTCCAAGTATGACAATGTTGATGATTATTTTCATTTGAAGGAAGAGAATCTTCGGATACATAAAATGAACGATTCCCTTTTAAACCTGTTGCCGGGAAATTTTATAAAGGTGGATACCGGTTCACATGTCATAACAGATAGCGTTACCTACGATACTACCTACCTGGTAAGAAAATACCTTGCAAAGGAAGCAAAGGTTGTAAGCAATTCGATCAACAATCAGAAGAATTATTTCCAGATAAACCGTGGGGCAAAGCAAGGTATAAAAGATAACATGGCGGTCATTAATTCAGATGGAAGTGTAGTTGGTCAAATTGTCGGAGTGAGTGAAAATTTCAGCCAGGCAATGAGTCTGCTTCATGTGCATAGCACGGTAAGTGCAATGATGAAGAAAAGTCAGAACAACGGCCGGATAGAATGGGATGGTCAAAGTCCTTTTTACCTCACATTGAAGAATATTCCCAAAAGTGATAGTGTACTTGTTGGTGATACTGTATTAACGGGCATTAACTCTTATAACTATCCTCCGGGATGGATAATTGGAAGAGTATCGGAGATAGTAGACGATAAAAGCACCAATTTTTATGTATTACGGGTCAGACCGTCTGCGAATTTTCAAAATTTGCAGCAGGTTTTTGTGATCGAAAACCTGCAAAGGGAAGAACAGGTAACGTTGGATAAAGCCACGCAAAAAAAAATAGATGATCTAAACAAAAGAAAGCAATGAATGATTTGCTAAAAAATATTATCAGGTTCATTCTTTTTATCGGTCTGCAGGTGTATGTGCTCGATAAGGTGCCGGCATTGCATCGCTTTATTATCCCCGTTATCTACTTTCTTTTTATTCTTTGGCTTCCATTTTCAATATCAAGATTCTGGTTATTGATCGTCGGTTTTGTGACGGGGCTCTCCTATGATTATTTTAAAAACACTCCCGGTTTGCACGCCGCTGCTTGTGTATTGATCGCTTATTTCAGGCCTTTCATAGTTAATATACTAATACCAAAAGATACATCGGAATTCAATTACAGTGAGCCTTCTGCAAAGGCAATGGGTTGGGCACCTTATGCGGTGTATGTGTTTGCACTTTCTCTGCTCCACCATGGGTATCTGCTGTTGCTGGAATGGCTTGATGTCGGAAACTTCCTTGACCTTTTAATTAAAGTCGTTGCCTCTACGGCTATTAGTATCCTTCTGATTTTTACTGCAGAAATCCTGTTTCCGAGAAGGATGAAATACAGGACCAATACTGCCTATTAGGCCAGGGATCGGCAATAAGGCATCCGAAAAATCAGCAATCGAACTTATAATAGAAAATTAAAAAGTATAAACAGCATTTTAAAAACAGTTTCTTCGTTGTAATTTGCATGAGTACATCGTACAGTTTACCTCGTACATATTTTTTATGCCTGTGTTTAACCAATCTAGAAGCCGTATCATCAAGCTAATCTTTACAGTTGCATTTTTGGTGATACTTGCGCAACTGTTCAATCTCCAGGTTATTTCGGGTAAATACAGAAAGCTGGCAATGGATAATGCTGTTTATCCAAAGATCGTTTATCCGGAACGGGGAATTATTTTTGACCGTAAGGGAAAAGCCATTTTAAATAATTCCATTATGTATGACATGATGGTAACTCCGGCAGAGATAAAAGGTATAGATACCCTCGATTTTTGCAGGATGATGGAGATCGATACTGCGGAGTTTAATCGGAGAATACTTGATGCAAGATTTAAAAACACTGCTGTTCGGCCTTCTATTTTTGAAGATCTGCTTACTCCTGAACTGCAAGTAAGGTTTGAGGAAAACAGTTGGAAGTTCCCGGGTTTTGTTTTGGTTCAAAGACCGGTAAGAGTTTATCCTTTTAAAGCAGCCGCCCACATACTTGGATATATTGCTGAAGTAAGTCCAAAACAAATTGAAAGCTCGGAGAGTTTTTACAGGATGGGTGACTATGTTGGACAAACAGGGCTTGAATCTATTTATGAAAAAGTGTTGATGGGCCAGCGTGGAGTACAATACTTAATTAAGGATAATAAAAACAGGTTAGTGGGCTCTTATGAAAAAGGCGAATTTGACACTGCGGCAATTGCAGGACGGGGGTTAAGAACGTTTATCGATATCGAACTACAGCAACTGGCAGAAAAATTAATGACGAATAAAGTTGGTTCGGTAGTGGCGCTTGATCCAAAAACAGGCGGCATACTTGCTATGACCTCGGGTCCCAATTTTAATCCCAATGAATTAACTGGCCCTGATAAAAATAAGAACTACACAAGGCTTGTGCTGGATGTGTCGGCTCCATTATTGAATCGTGCTATCAAAGGCCAATATCCTCCTGGTTCGACATTTAAACCATTGGGCGCCCTGATAGCATTGGATGAAGGAGTGATCAGCGCAAACTACGGTTTCCCTTGCGGAGGACGATATCATGGATGTGGCATTGGTAAACCAGCCTGCACCCACTCAGGTGGCGGACATGCGGCTAGTCTGCGATTGTCAATTGCAAATTCTTGTAATTCTTATTATGCGCACATTTACAGATTGACTGTAGATAATCGAAAATATAAAAATGTAAAAGATGGCTACGAGAAATGGCATGATTACCTGAATGCTTTTGGATTGGGTGTTCGTCTAGGTATTGATCTGCCAAGTGAGGATCGGGGAAATATTCCCGATACTGCTGTTTATAATAGGGAATATCGTAACCAATGGAACTCCTGTACCAATCTTACTTTAGGCATTGGCCAGGACAAAATGCTTGCGACCCCACTGCAGTTGGCAAATGCAATGTGCATAGTTGCGAATAAAGGCTATTATTATACGCCGCATTTTGTTGATAAGATAGAAGGTGAGACAGCAGAGGATACCGCATTGCTAAATAAATATCGGAAGAAACATGCTGTTCTTACCAACATTTCAGATCTGGACTACAATGAGGTTATTGATGGAATGCATGATGTGGTAGTATCAGGTACTGCCCGGATCGCCAAGATTCCCGGAATTGATATCTGCGCAAAAACGGGGACCGCTGAAAACTTTACATTTCTTGATGGAAAAAAATTAAAACTACCGGACAACTCGATGTTTGTTTGTTTTGCGCCAAAAGACAATCCGAGAATTGCTCTGGCTGTAACGGTGGAAAATGCTGGCTTTGGCGCTACGTGGGCAGGGCCAATTGCAAGGATATTAATGGAGAAATACCTGAATGATACTATACAGGAAAAAAGTAAAGCCGATGTTGAACGAATATCAAAAACTGATCTGATGCCGAAGTATTATAAAAGAAAACAATATATCACGGATTCTTTAAGAGCCGTAGAATGGTTTAAGCTTACTAAAGACAGTTCTTACATTAAAAAATATGTTTTTGAAGAAACATCAGCACCTGGTTCAGAGAATAATAAAGATCAAAAACAGCAAAAGAAAAAAGAGAGTATGGTCCTTTGGAATGATGAGAGAATCTACCGCCAAAAACAGGGTGCCCGCACAGCATGAGCCAGCGAAATCCTGAAATATCAAAAGGAGTTGACTGGAGTCTTGTATGGCTTTGGGCATTATTATCCTTCGTAGGTATCATGGCGATCTTTGGCGTTACTTATCATGAAGGAGATAATGTTGTTCAAACTTTTCTCAGATTCCGGACTGATTACAGCCGTCAATTTTATTTTTTTATAGCGTCAGCATTTATCGGCATGTTCATATTGCTGACAGACAGTAAATTTTTTCCCGCTACTGCTAATCTTTGGTATGCGGCAGGTATATTTTTGATCCTACTGGTTTTTCCGTTAGGAGCAAAAGTAAAGGGAACGGAATCGATCATTAAAGTAGGTGGCAGCTTTCAATTTCAACCAGCTGAATTTTGTAAGATCTGTGTGTGTTTAGCATTGGCCAAGTATCTTTCAAGACCTGAAACCGATTTTAGAAGAACACAATCACAACTTATTGCCGCTGGTATTGCTTTGTTACCCGCAGTCTTCAGTATCATGCAAAGCGAAACCGGTTTAGCTCTTGTCTATTTTTCATTTTTTATTGTTATGTATCGTGAAGGCTTATCATCCGCAGTTCTGATTATTGGTTTTTCAATCGGTACATTAATCGTAGCAACATTACTTGTCGAGAAGAATTTACTGGCAATTATTTTGACGGCAATTGCAGCATTTGTTATCTACATCATGCGACGACAGGTAAGGAGACACAGGGCCCTGCTTGTGAATATTGTTTTGTTATGGGTGCTTTGCGTAGGCATACAGAGATTTGGTGTTCCATTTATTTTTAAGCATGTACTGGCGTCTCACCAGGTAGAAAGAATTTTCAGCACCATTGGTAAGGATATACCTAAAGAATATCAAAAATTACAAAAGAGTGATCAAGCTAAAAGTGCTGCCAAAAAAGATGTGGACTATAACGTAAAACAATCCAAGATCGCTATTGGTAGCGGTGGATTTAGCGGAAAAGGGTTACTAAAAGGAACACAAACCCGGTTTGATTTTGTTCCTGAACAAAGAACAGATTTTATTTTTTGTACAATTGGGGAGGGGTTTGGCTTTATCGGCAGCATGGTTTTACTGATCCTTTATCTTGTTTTATTGTTTCGCATCGTTACTGTAGCAGAGCGACAACGGAGCGTATTCAGCAGGTGTTATGCTTATGGGGTAGGCGCAGTTTTCTTTTTTCATATTGCTATCAACCTTGCGATGACAGTTGGCCTTGCACCTGTGATTGGCATTCCTTTACCATTTGTAAGTTATGGCGGCACCTCGTTACTTACTAATACTATACTCATTTTTATTCTTATTCGCTTGGATGCAGACCGGCAAATGGTGTTAAGATAAATCTCAAATTGGAATTTGTGATTTGTAATTTTGACATTTATGAAGATCATTCCAATTGGCGAGGGCACATTTACAATTGACAAAACAAAACTCTTTGTTCCTTTTGACGAAGATCTACATGATTTACAGCAACGACCTGTTGGAAGTTTGCTTGTGGAGATTCAGCCTTTTGTTATCATTACATCAAAAGATATTTTGCTTCTTGATACGGGACTTGGGTTTGAGAAAGAAGGACGGTTGCAAATTCATAGAAATCTTGCTGACGCCGGAATTAATCCATCAGACATCTCAAAAGTATTGTTAACACATTTGCATAAAGATCATGCCGGCGGTGTATCAACCGGAACCAATCATGAACATATAAGTTTTCCGAATGCCTTATTTTATTTGCAGGAAAGAGAATTGAAGTTTGCCTTTGAAAAAGGATTTCCGTCTTTTATTACGGAAGAACTTGAAGTGTTAAAGAAGTCAGAGCGAGTTGTTTTACTGAAAGAGGAAGTAGGGACGATTGACAACTATATAGATTATAAAATAACCGGTGCACATTCTCCTCATCACCAGGTTTTTTGGATCAGGGAAAATGACAAAACAATTTTTTTTGGTGGCGACGATGCTCCGCAACTACAGCAAATGAAACATCGCTTTGTTGCCAAATATGATTATGATGGAAAAAAAGCAATGGAGTTGAGGAGAACCTGGTGGGAAAAAGGACAGGAAGAAAAATGGACATTTCTTTTTTATCACGATGTTAAGAATCCACTAATCGAATTTTAACGCTAAATGACCTTGACCCTGAATCCGAAAGTTTTATAAACAAGAGGGCCGACTCTTTAGGAGCCGGCCTTTGCTAATCTATGAAAAACACCGAGATTGAAATTCTATTGTAATAAAGCTCGAAATCGTTTATTAGGCCGATCGTCTATCCTGTTGCGGGTTTGTTCTTCTCTCATTTTTTGTAAACCCTGGATAAATTCATCCTGCCTTTTGAAAACATCATTGCTTCTTTTATCGCCAACAATGTCACGAAACTCGGTGCGGTAACGAAGTCTCAGTTCTATGATTCTTTGTTGACGAACAAGACCATCACCTCTGTTTTCCTGTAGGGTTTGTTTCCATTCTCTGAAATAACGGATAAAAACGGGTGCAAATCTATCGGCCTCATTTCTGGAAAGGTTCAACCTGCGTTGAATGAACTCCCTCATCTTATCCCGTATTTTATCATTGTCATCGTCTTGTGCCTGTGAGGCAGATCCGGCGAACAATGCAAGGGTTAATATGAGTAAAATCTTTTTCATTTTTAATTCATCAGGGCGTCTGAGTCATCATTTGAACTCAACGCTATCGCGTCGTTTAAGAAATCCTGTATCTCTTTTTCAGGAACATCTTTCATCAGTTCTTTTATTTCTGCTTGTTTGGCCTCATCACTTTCGTCTGTTACATTCAATGATTCATCTTCGGCAAGTCTTACAAATTCATCAATTTTTTCCCCGCTAACTTTCTTATTTACGTTTTTTACGATCCACTCATCAGGATTTTTGTTGGGGTCTACTTTTCTTGAATTAAAGAATAATATTCCACCGATAACAATTACACCAACAATGGCAGCAGCAACCGCAAAGCGATACCAACTGCGTCTTGTTATGGAAATAACTTTTGCTTGTTTCTTTTCGATCCCATGTACAATGTTTTCAAAATAACCGGCAGGTACAGAGTATGGATTCTTATTTTTTAACCTGCTAAGCAGCGGAGATAAAGTTTCGATCTCTTCTTCACTTGTTTGCTGCTGCTGATGTTTATTTACATGCCGTAAAACATCCTCATATAAGTGCTGAAAAAACCCGGCAGGAACTGAATAAGGCACTTCTTTAGAAACTTTGCTAAGCAACGGAGATAAATATTTCAATTCCTCCTTAGCGTCTGAAGCTTCCAACGCCTTGATCCGATCCAGGATTTGGGTAGGGAGCCCCTCAAAATAACCATTTGGTACAGTATAGATATTTTGAGGGCTGTAATTCCCAAGGGTACTTCCCAGATCTTTTAATTCGTTTAATATGGTAGTCCTCGTTGTCATTTTACCGCAGTTAAGACGGTTTTTGTTCTTGTAAGTTTAATGATTCTTAATGTATTCCTCCACTTTTTTCACTGCATGATGATAGCTGGCTTTGAGAGCTCCCTCGCTGGTTTCCAACACTCTACTCATTTCTTCATATGGCATTTCGTCATAATATCGAAGCTGAAATACAATTCTCTGCTTTTCAGGTAATTGCTGAATTGCCAATTGAAGTTTCCACTCCAGCTTATTGCCATCAAAATGCCTATCAGCCTTTATTTTGTTTTCCAACCCGCTTTCTACGTCACTGAGTGATACAGCAGTTCTCTTCTTTTGCTGCTCCAGGAAAGTTAAACACTCGTTTGTGGCCACCCGGTAAAGCCATGTATAAAGCTGGGCATCCTCCCGGAAATTTTCCAGCCCGTTCCAAACTCTTATCATTACGTTTTGCAATACATCATTCGCATCTTCATGGTCAACAACCATACGCCGCAAATGCCAATATAATTTTTCCTGGTATTTCTTAATGATAGAAGTAAACGCTTTCTCCTTTGTAACCGGGTTACGGAATTCTACGAGCAATTCACTATCGCTTAAGGTTGTCAGGGCCATTTGGTTCGGTCTTTAATCAGGTTTAGAATATTGGAATAAGGCAGCGTTTAACCTGTTCAGCAGTATAAAAATATAATTTTTTATTTTGTTATACCAGCTTTAGTTTTCCAAAGCATCGCCTGTTGCGACGCGCCGTTCATCTTTCTGATCTTTATTCAGCAATAGCATCTCGGTCACTACATCACTTGGATTGCCGAAGTAGAGGATCGCAATTCTTCATCGGTTCTGATTCTATTAAATAAAAAAACCGTTGCTTTAAAGCAACGGTAGATAATTAAATATAGGACGATTACTTTTTCGTCATCACTTTCTCAGCCGCTGCTACGATATCCGGCACATCCAATCCATATTTTTTTAGTAGCTGCGCCGGTGTTCCGCTTTCACCAAACGTATCTTTTGTTCCGACATATTCGATTGGTACAGGGAAATTTTTTGCAGCACATTGTGCGATCGCATCCCCCAGTCCTCCAATAACATTATGCTCTTCAGCAGTTACAGCACATTTTGTTTTACGAATTGAATTGATGACTGCAGCTTCATCAAGCGGTTTTATCGTATGAATATTTATTACTTCAACACTAACTCCCTTTTCCTGTAAAATAGCTCCCGCCTGTATTGCATTCCATACAAGATGACCACATGCAAAAATCGATACATCTGTTCCTTCGGAAAATAGTTGTGCTTTGCCAATCTTAAAATCTTCTGCCTTGCTGAATATTGGCCAAACAGGTCTTCCAAATCTTAAATAGACAGGTCCTTCAAATTCAGCAATAGCCATTGTTGCTGCCTTGGTTTGATTATAGTCACAAGGAACGATCACTGTCATACCTGGCAGCATTTTCATTAAACCGATATCTTCAAGAATCTGGTGAGTGGCGCCATCTTCCCCTAATGTAACACCAGCATGCGAAGCACAAATTTTTACATTCTTTCCTGAGTATGCAATGGATTGACGTATCTGGTCATATACACGACCCGTTGAAAAATTTGCAAACGTAGTCGTATAAGGAATTTTACCTCCGATTGTTAGTCCTGCTGCAATGCCCATCATGTTTGCTTCTGCAATACCACATTGAAAAAATCTTTCAGGAAATTCTTTAATGAATTGATTCAATTTTAATGAACCGGCCAAGTCAGCAGTAAGCGCAACAATGTTTGAGTTTTTTCTTGCTGCTTCTACAATACCATCACCAAAACCGCTGCGGGTATCTTTGTTACCGGTGGATTGAATTTCTTTAAGCATGTTTGTTTTTTGTTCCATTACTTCCATAGCGATTGTATAGGTTGGCGCAAAAGTAAGGGATGTGTGTAAATTGGCAGTGGTCAATTCAATTCACCAGGTTTTCCTGCAAATACCGTCTCGTCGGCTTTAAGCCGCTGCTCCCATTTCCAGGCAGTAGCAACCATATCTTCAAGACTGTTCTTTGGTTCCCATCCTAAAGCGGCTCTTGCCAGGTCGTTGTTGGCATAAATAGATATTACATCGCCGGGTCGGCGGGGTCCGATAGTATAATTAAGTTTTACATCATTCACTTTTTCAAAAGTCCTGATTGCTTCAAGCACTGTTACCCCATTTCCTGATCCAAGGTTAAATACTTCACATTGAGATTTATTTTTCCCCTCCGCTACATAATCCAGCGCCAATGTGTGTGCATGAGCGATATCACACACATGGATAAAATCCCTTACGCAACTTCCATCACGCGTCGGATAATCATCTCCGTAAACGATCATTCCTGGTAATTTTCCAATTGCTGTTTGTGTGATTGCGGGGAAAAGATTTTGGGGTTTGCCAACCGGCATTTCACCAATTATAGCTGAAGGATGTGCGCCGACCGGGTTAAAATATCTTAAAAGAATACATTTTGTTACACCGCTTTTTGCAAATTCATTTACTATTTGCTCGCCCATTTGTTTTGTATAACCATAAGGTGATTCAGCAGGTTTTGGAAGTGTTGCTTCGGTTACGGGACTGTTGTCCGGCGTACCATACACTGTACAGGAAGATGAGAAAACAAACCAGGGGATCTCAAAATCCTGTACACATTTTAAAAGATTGATGAGCGAGTATAAATTGTTTTCAAAATACATCAAAGGCATCTCGACCGATTCATTTACCGATTTGTACGCAGCAAAATGAATAACGCCACGTATATCTGTGTTTTCCTGGAAGATGGCAAACGTGTCGTCAAAATTGCAGAGATCAACTTTGTAATTTTTTATTTTTTGGCCTGTGATCTTTTCTACTCTTTCCAGCATGCTTGCATGAGACCTGGAATTGTTATCAACCGAAACTACGTCATAGCCGTTTTCAATAAGATCAACCAATGTATGAGAGCCAATATACCCGCACCCGCCTGTAACAAGGATTTTCACCATGAAATAAAAGTTAATCATGCAAAAATCGGGAAAAGCAAAGAGATCAGCTTAGAAAAAAAGTTTTGCTATTGAATAAATGCCGGCAGCAAGTAATCCACTAATAGGAATCGTTAGTATCCAGGCCCAAAGCAGGTTTACGGTTACTCCCCAACGAACAGCGGATAATCTTTTGGTAGCGCCAACGCCCATAATAGCGCCAGTGATAGTATGTGTTGTGCTCACGGGAATTTTTAATGCTTCGGTAACGAACAACGTTATTGCACCTGCGGTTTCTGCCGCTACACCTTCAAAGGGAGTTACTTTGGTGATCTTTGTTCCCATAGTTTTTACGATCTTCCAACCTCCGCTCATAGTTCCTATTCCAATCGCAGCATAACAAGCAAGCGGCACCCACACAGGCATTTGATCGAAAGTACTGATAGTTCCACCCGCAATAAGAGCTGCGGTAATAATACCCATTACTTTTTGCGCATCATTACCGCCATGGCCGATACTAAATGCCGCGGACGAAACAAGCTGCAATCTTCTGAACCATTGGTTTGAGCGGTTTGCATTTAATGTATTTAGATAAAAAGTGAATACCGCCATTATGACAAGGATCAATGCAAGTAATATCCATTTAAAATTTTTGGAATAGAAGATCACTTTAAAAATGTAAGATTCATAGTGAGATTTTATTTTTGCAGGATCAAGTTCCATATTTGTATAGAGAAAATATCCGACCCCTGCGATCACTGCCAGAGAAATCAACTTGGGCAAATGCCCTTTCCTGAAAGAGTTAAGGAACCAAAGAGATATGATGAGTGCCATGATCATTCCCACAATAGGAGCCAGGAAGATAAAGCTTGCCGTTTTTAAGATCACGGCACCACTGATAGTACTAAATCCACCATGTGCAATGGCAGCTCCGGCAAAACCGCCAATCAGCGTATGAGAAGATGAGGAAGGAATGCCAAACCACCATGTAAGTAAATTCCAGGAAATGGCTGCGATCAATCCTGAAAATATCACTACCATCATATTTGATTTCGGTATCATATCACTATGCACTGTTTTAGCAACAGTATCTGCTACTCCGTGATCTTTAAAAATAAAAAAAGCAATAAAATTGAAAATAGCCGCCCACAATACAGCTTGAAA
>CBFGXP010000042.1:0-21526 GCA_965652775.1 uncultured bacterium | reverse complement strand
TTTGGAGGAGAAATTAAACTACACCAGGCGGGAGAGCACTAACATCAAGAACAACGAAGCTACAACTAATAAACCAAAGTTTTTAGTTTATTTAATTGATCTTTTAAAATTGGGTAATAGGACTGTCGTTCGGTATAAATCAAGGAATGATCTTTACATTAACTGCCATAGGACCACGTTGTCCCATCTCCACTTCAAAACTTACTTTGTCATTCTCTTTTATCGGGGCTGTGAGATTGTTAGCATGCACAAAAAGACTCTGCTGCGATTGCATGTCTTTTATGAATCCAAATCCTTTCTCATTATTAAAAAAAGTGACTTTTCCTTTCCGGGTAAGTTCTTCTTCGGTAGGCGGTACATATTCCGGGACGCCGATCTGTATATCTTCCAGCTTTACTTCTACTCTTTTTCTTGGGTCAGGTGGGGTCGAGCTTAGATTTCCATTTTCATCAAGATAAGCGATCATATCATCGAAGTTATTCTTCTTGGCATTTTCTTTACGCTCCTGCATTTTTTCCGCCTTATCTTTTCTTTCTTTCTGTTTCTTTTTTTCTCTTTCTTTTTTGTTCCATGATTCACTCATGTATATTTCTTTTTAGTTTAAAATTACCGCAATTTAAAAGTGGTTTTTATAGAAGAAAATAAAACTGCCTGGTACTGCGGCATGTGAAGGTACAGGTTTTAGCGCAGATGGTCAGTGTTATTTGTGAAGGGTTCGTGTCCCTTAAAATCCCCGGTAACAAATAGTTTCTCTATAGTGTTTCCACGACGTTAATTTCAAACAGGCAGCAATTAGGCTCATTCTGATAATGACCGGGCAGGCCTGAAGTATCGGATAATTCAAACATTCCTAAAAATCGAAACCCCGCAGAAGTATAATGCTTAATTAATTTAGTATTGTTTCCAAGAGTGTCTAATCTCACATATTGCTTACCCTTTTGTATTGCATATCCTTTTGCCCATTCTACAATTTGATCAATATACCGGTTGCCACGAAAAGCGGGGTTGGTAGCGATACGATGAATATATATTGCATCGCCTTTTTCTTTCTCCTCCCAAATTTTCTTGTCTTTGAAAGTAATGGCCCAGTTGCAGGCAATCGTATTATCGACGATCAGCTTCCATTGTCTTTGTTCTTTTATTTCTTTTTCAATAAAATCTTTTTCAAATAATGGCCATACAACCATGCCTTTCTCAGTTTGAAGACTTCTTGCGGATTCATAAAGTGATAAGATGGTATTGATGTCCGCAGTGACGCAGTTGTCAATTTGCATATTCATTCTTCAATAATTATAATGTAAATATCGAAATGTTTTTAATCCCAGTAAACCCGAAACATGCTAAAATCAGTTATTGCACGTGGCGATTTGCATTAACGTTCCCGAATTTTCATTAACCTTAAATAACAATCGCATTAACGATTCCTTGTCTGTTTTTTGGGATGATGGCACTTGCTTTGAATAATAGTGAATAACCGGAAATAATAAAATGGTTTTGCTGGCTTCCGGTTGCGACGCAAGACAAAACAATAAAATTAAATTAAATGAAAAAAATTTTTACAATGTGTTTAGGTTTAGTTCTCACTGCTGCTGTTTTTGCTGCAGATAGAAAACCGGATGTAACGATCATTTCCATGAAAAAGTATGAGATTGTTATTGATGGCAAAAAATACTTCAGCAATGGCAGGATGATGAATGTTGAAAATCTACGTAATGGTCGTCATACCATCCAGGTGTTTGAAATGAATAACAGGGGCTTCTCAAAGTTTAAAAGAAAGCAGCTAGTTGCCAGCAAATCATTTCAGCTGAGGAATAAAGATGTAAAGATCACCATTGATCGTTTCGGACATCTCACTATTACTGAAGACAGGTTTGATCGTGACGATAAGTATGGCAGAGATAACAGGGATTGGAATGACCGTGATGACAGGGATGATCGTAACGACAGGAACAGCCGTGACAGGAGATTCTAAAGACTAAAGAAAACCTAAGTATAAGCCGTCCAAATTTTTGGACGGCTTTTGTTTTTCGAGATTGCGTTTTTAAAATTAAATACTTTCCGTGATTTTTATCTATAGGTTTTAGCTACTGTCTTTTTCTGACTTGTCGTTGTTGGTATGTTATCTGCTCCATCATTCTTTATTCTTTCAATTACTTTGACTCCAACCTTTCTTCCTAATTCAAGGGCAACATCGTTATCAGTACGAAAGTGGATACCGGCCTGGAAACGTGATTCGGCAGCGTCTTTGGCTTTTTGTTTAAATAACTCTTTTTCTTCCGGGAAAAAATAGGAATAGACTTCAGCCATTGTACCGGAAATAGCAGCATGACCAGAAGGATAACCTGGAAAGGGAGGGGTCATCATTATTGCAGGACGAAACGTGGTATCATATTGACTTGGCCTGATTCCCCAATAAGTAAATTTCGCATCCCAGCACGCCACGAATCCATCATAGCTTGCCACATTTACAATTGCATTGATTCTGGCTGCCCGTGGTGGATTCATTTGAAGGTTTTGTTCAAACATTTTCTTAGGCAGGTACTCCATGAACCACGATTGGTTTGCCCAGTAAAATGCATTGGACAGTGAACGGAACGTTTGCTTATAATTTTTCATTTCTTCCATTTCTTTCGCAAAATCAGGAGGCGGACCCGGGCGAAATTCACTTCCGCTTTCAAGCACTACAGTCTTATTTTGTCCAGCCATCGGGAACATTGCAAATTTTCCTCTCCAAAGTCCAGGTTTGTCCGGAACTTTTCCATCCCATTGTGCAGTAGTAACATAATCTCTGGTATATTCAATTTCTTTTTCGGCAATTTTTTTTCCAAGATCAAAACCTGCTTTTGTATCACTGGGGAATGCGACACCTGCAGCAACTCTTGAAGCCATTAGTTGCTGAGCCATACGATTTACAGAATCAGCAAGCTTGGGAAAAAATTTAGAAAAGATGGTAACAGCGACACCGGCGGCCACAGAATGCTCGCATGGATAAGAAGGGCTCTCTGGTTTCGGGGCATAAGATTTTATCCTGCTATCCACGATAAAGGGACGTGGACGCTTATGCGCATATTTGGTATCCCATGCAGCAATCGTGGCATCATATATCGCTGTTCCCAGCAACATGTTTGCCAGTATAGCATACCTGTTTGTATCCACCGCCCATAACTTGTTCATCATTTCCTGCCAACGATAACCCGGAGCACCTGCATTCCAAAAGATGATCTGTTGTTTTGTTGTCGCGTCTAAATTTTGTTGACGGGACAGCACTTCTGAAATTTCATTCTTATAAGATGATGGCGCTGGCAGCCGATAATCTTTCCCAGATGCGATGAACCATGTTTTCCAGTTGCCCGCGGTAGGCTCGACCTGCGCCTGAAGTTGTGCAACTATTAAAAGTGTGGCGATAATGATTGAATATTTTTTCATTTATTGATGATTTTACACAAGAATAGATGATTAAAGAAAGCAGTTAAACGTATAGTCAATAAACGACCGGTTATGGTAAACAAAAAGCATTCTTAGGCGAATGATCATTAAGCCAAAGCCTGGATATTGGAAAAACCATTCGCATTAATAAGCATTTTTTCTCATGGTATTTGTCTTTTGAATTCAGGTTGATTGACCTTCTACTGCAGTTGGTTTACCTCAAAGCCGATTCTATGAACTGTAAAACAGAAAGAGAAAGATTTGCCGATATTTACTTCAAATAACAGGTGAAGATGTCAATTGATAAAAAGAAGATCATTTTATATTTATGGCTTGGGCTAGCTTATTTTTTATTAAGACTTTTATTTAATGCACACCAGTTTCCAGGTAATTTTTTCCCACTGGTGGCTAATAACCTTTGGCGAATCGTTTATATAGTGGCTGTCAATTTCCTGTTCTTTGAATATACAGTTCCTTTTGTATTGCGAAAGAGGAAATACATCATTTACAATATCTTCTTGGGCATCGTGTGCCTATGGCTTTATATTATGTTGTGGTCTTTTGTCGCATCTGCGTGGAGATCTATCGGGATGGGCTTAAATATTTATACTCCTTTGACAGTATATGATTCAATTGAGCAGGCACTCGAAGCCCAAATGGCATACAGCATGGGTGCTGTTTTCTTCTTTGGCATCACAAGGCATATTTATAATTATACAAAACTGAAGCAGGCAGCGCAACAGTTGCGTATTGAAAAACAGGCGGCAGAATTAAATTATCTCAAATCACAAACGAATCCTCATTTTTTATTTAACACGTTGAATAATATTTATTCGCTGTCAAGAGATAAATCTGACCTTGCCCCCGAATCTATTTTGCGGTTGTCGAAAATGCTACGCTTCATGTTGTATGAAACAGGGGGCAATTATATAGCGATAGAGCAGGAATTAAAGATCATCAACGATTATATTGCACTTGAAAAATTACGTTACGACGAAACTTTGCGGGTTAATTTTAATCATGATCTTGAAGATATGAAGCAGGCCTTACCGCCACTTTTGTTGATACCACTGGTTGAAAATGCTTTCAAGCATGGTGTTTCAGAAACAAGAAGTCAACCTTTTGTGGATATCCATCTATCGGTCAATAAGCGACAATTAACGTTTATTGTGAAAAATTCTTCAGAGGTGGCTCCGGGACAAGGAAACGTGAAGGAGAATATCGGTCTCTCTAACCTCCGGCGTCAATTGGAATTGCTTTATAAAAAGTATGATCTCACTGTTCAGCAACAAACATCTGTTTTTATTGCAACCTTAAAAATCGATCTTGCAAGTCATGTCTAAGCTAAAGAGTATTATAGTAGAAGATGAACCCCTGGCTGCAAAAGTTTTGTCAGAATATATTTCACAGGTACCGTTTCTTGAATTAAACGGAACATTCAAAGATGCTATTCTTGCAACGGAGTATTTAAGGGAGCATTCCGTTGATCTCATTTTTTTAGACATACACCTGCCTAAATTAAAAGGCATGGCTTTTTTAAAAACCCTGATAAATCCCCCATCAGTTATCATCACAACTGCATATCATCAATACGCAGTAGAAGGCTTTGAACTCAACGTGACCGATTACCTGTTAAAACCTTTTGAGTTTGAGCGTTTCCTTGTGGCGGTAAATAAAGTTAAAACTGCGCATATAGAAAAACAAGCATTATATGAAGGCGAAGGAATAAAAGATCATTTATTTCTGAATGTTCAAAAAAAGAAAGTAAAAATTTTATTCTCAGACATAGTTTATATCGAAAGCCAGCGTGAGTATATCAAGATCGTTACGACGAAGAAGGAATACATTTCAAAAATGAGTACGCATGAGATTGAAGCTCTTTTACCGGCAAATCTTTTCAAACGTATTCACCGCTCTTTTATAATCTCAATAAGCAGGATCGAATCCTATACGGCGGAAATGGTTGAAGTGAACGGTGTCTCGATTCCTATCGGCAGAGGATACCGGGACATTATAGGAAAACTGTGATCTTTTTCATTCATCATTTACATTCATCAATAACCGCTTTCTAAATTGTATTCTCTCTTTTTATAGGCGGGGTAACATTGAGCTGAAAAGTACATTTACTATTATGGGGGGAATATTTTTTTAGCGGTTTTGATTTATATGTAGGTAACCCTTAACTTCCAAGTTCCAAAACAATCTGCACATGAGAAATTTATACACCCTTGCCGGTATACTATTGTGTACCGGTATTTTTATGTCTTGTCAACAGAATAGTCAGCTTGCTGTTGCAACTGATCAAATTCAAACAGAAGAAAAAGAAGAAGGATACGATGGACCCGCCGAACGTGCCCTTCTTGAATACGAGAAAACAAAAGATCCTGCACTGGGTTATGTACCATTTGAAAGGTTAGGCCATGCAATGGATATCACCGAAGAGTTGAAACAATCAATGATAAATGCCAGGGGCCAGGCAAACTTACTCTGGGTGGAGCGAGGACCGACCTTTGATTCTCTCGGACCCAGTAATGGTAACGGTCGGGCTGGTATAAATTATACTTCAGGTCGTGTACGTGCTATTCTTTGGGATACATTAAATGATCCCACTGGTAATACAATTTTTGCCGGCGGTATTGCCGGGGGACTTTGGAAATGTACAAACTTTCTTTCCGCTATTCCTAACTGGCAGGCCATCGATGATTATTTTGACAACCTCGCCATTTCATATATAGCTCAGGACCCTACTAATCCTTCAGTGATGTATTTCTCAACAGGCGAAGGAACAAGTAATGCGGATGCGGTACTTGGTCGCGGAATATGGAAATCGACCAACCGTGGTGCCACATGGGCACATCTTCCTTCCACTGCAAGTTTTATCCGTTCATTCAGACTTATAGTTGATAATGCAGGGAATGTGTATGCAGCGTTAAGACCAACAGCCACTCCTGTACTTCAAACAAGTGGTCTTGTTCGGTCAAGCGATGGAGGAGTCACCTGGACCAATATTACTCCGACACTTGTAGGCACGGCTACAGCAACTGCAACGTGTACTGATATAGAATTAAGTAGTACAGGCAAATTGTATGCAAGTTTCGGTTATGCAACTGGTGCTCCTGGTACCACCGTAAGGGCATATGTTACCAGCAATCCTGCCATCGTAACTCAAAGTACCGGATGGACACTTGGCACTGGAATACGCTTATCGGGTTTAGCTGCTATTCGTATGGAACTTGCAGCGGTGGCTGATACAGTTTTTGCAGTTACTGCAAACACTTCAGCTAATACCGATAGTTGTTACTTATCTCTCGATGGCGGTGTTACCTGGACCAAACGAAATACCGTTTTGATACCTACAGGACTTGGCAGTGGTCAAGCCTGGTATAACCAAACCCTTTCAATTAATCCGAGAAATATTGGAGAATTAATGTCCGGAGGATTGGATGCTTACCGCTCCCTGGATAGTGGAAGAACATGGACAAGAGCTACGTTCTGGGTCACAACTGCACCTTATGTTCACGCTGATCATCATTTCCTACAGTGGTGGTACAAGAATAATGAAAGCCGTCTGCTGATTGGTTGTGATGGAGGATTGTTCCTGTCAAGAGATCACGGGGTTACATGGGCTGACAAAAATCGGAATCTTGCTATTAAGCAATTCTATTCTGCAGCAATTCATCCTGATGCAGGAAGTCCGTACCTTATTGGAGGAACACAGGATAATGGCGTGCACCAATTGAGATACGAAGGACTCGGACCTTCTACGGAAGTAACGGGAGGTGATGGTTGCTTTACACACATTAATCAAACAAACCCTTCGATACAATTCGGAAGTTATGTTTTCAATCAATATCGCCGCAGTGTAAATGGGGGACAAACGTGGACAAGTGTAAACTTGTCAACTTCACAGGGTCTGTTTGTAAATCCTTTTGATTATGACGATGCACAAAATATAATGTATGCAAGCAATGGCGTTAGTGCAACACCGAATACGCAAATACGCAGATGGAACAATGCAAATACAGCCACTACCAGTACGGTATTAACTGTAGCCGGCTTGATAAAAAACGGTGTAAACAGTAATGCGTCTTCTTTTAAAGTTTCTCCGTATACACCCAATAGAGTTTTTATTGGTGGAAGCACAGGAAAGTTGTTAAGGCTTGATAATGCCAATACGGTAACAGCAGCCACTATCAATGCAAATGTTACAGACATCACTGGAGCATCTTTTCCCAACGGTTTTTTGAATTGTATCAATACCGGATCTTCCGACCAGGTATTAGTTGCAGTGTTTACCAATTTCGGAATAAACAACGTTTGGTATAGTACTAATGGTGGAACCGCGTGGACTGCAATTGACGGCAATCTTCCTGATATGCCTGTGAGATGGGCATTAATTGTTCCCGGCCAAGATGACCAGATCATTCTGGCTACTGAAGCAGGCATCTATTCAACTGAAACGGTTAACGGAGCGAACACGATATGGAAACCAAACCCGGGTTACCCAACAGTAAGAACCGATATGTTGAAGTTGAGAGCTTCTGATAACACCGTTGTGGCGGCAACACATGGAAGAGGACTTTTTACTGCAGCCATTTCAATGACGACGGCGCCAGAAATTCGTTTTGTAACTGCATCCACTCCTGCAGCGGAAAGTGATGCATTTGAATCGGGTTGTCGTCCTTACCAGGAATATACGGTAAAGACTGGCATCATAAATCCAGCTGAAGGAGATGCAACAGTAACATATAATATTCTTCCCGGAAATACTGCGACCAGGGGAGTCGATTTTGATTTTACAACCAATGGCAGTTTCACAAACCCGTCCGATCAGCACGTATTTACGGGCGGTATTACTGAAGTGAAAACGATTAAGATCCGGATATATGATGATGTGGAAATAGAGCCGCAAGAATTATTTACAATTGGCTTTACTATTTCAGGAAAGACTAATGCAATTGCAGGTATTCCAAATACGCATCTTGTAACGATAGATGATAACGGTGAGGAAGCTCCGCAACTTTCACAAAATGTAACGGCGACAGTCGGGTTGGGAAATACTGCGCTTACACAACCTTTCCGTGGACAGTTCTCTGATTCACGAACACAGATCATGTACCTGGCGTCAGAACTTAAAGCGGCAGGCTTCCGTGCGGGAAAAATCAATTCAATTGCATTTAATGTTATCAGTAAAAATAGTACTGCACCATTCAATGGGTTTACAATTAAAATGAAAAACACGTTGAGCTCGGGCACAGCCTTTGGTGCTTTTGAACCAGGGGCAAGCGTGGTTTACGGACCGGTTGACTATAGCACGGTTGCCGGCATTAATACATTTGAGCTAACGAGTTCTTTTGTTTGGGACGGCGTTTCCAATCTTCTTTTAGATATCTGCTATGATAATGCCACCGGTACTGTTACTGATAATGTTGCAGGTACTTCAGGTATTAATCTCACTCATTTTGAACGGATAGATAATGCAGCGGGATGTACTCTTCCTAATGCCACCTTCCAATTTACAGGTGGCGCAAGACCTGATGTTACTTTTAACATGACCACTTTCCAAACAACAATAGCTACTGCGCTTAATACAACAAAAACTGAACATCTTGATTCTTATAATGACCTGTATTATTATTCTCCAACCGGCGAGATCATTGCAAGAATGCGCAATCTGACTGCTCATGACTATGGATGTACACAAGTGGTTATCGACAGGGCAGGAACCGGGGCAACAAGATTCTGGAATAATAACAAGAAGAATTACCTGATGGATAAGACCTTCCGGGTATTGCCGGCGACTGCTAACCCGGCAGGAAGGTATGAGATAACCTTATATTTCACTCAAGCGGAAAAAGAAGGGTGGGAGCAAGCAACGACAAATAGTTGGGACCAGATACAAATTGTGAAAACTTCAGGGCCTGTCAGCGAAGTGACACCGCAAAATTCACAACCCAATAATAATGGTACAGTGCAAACAGTTGCCAATCCCGTTCGCGGAGTTTTTGGTAATGGTTACACTCTTACTTTCACAGTTGAAAATGGATTTGGCGGATTTGGTGCGGGTATGCCGGGCCGAATGAATAATGTGCTTGTATCTGCCGGACCAAAAGGGGGTAATGGACAGACTCGTATCAGTGGCGCGCCGAAGGACCTACTGGCTCCGATCGAAGTAACCTGGAAAACCGAATCAGAGGACCAGAGCACATTCTTTGAAATTGAGAAATCATATGACGGTATCAGGTTTCACCGTATTGCTACGTTGACAGCCTCACGGAATTCGACAAGCGAAAGACAATATTCATATACTGATAACGAAAATGTTGAATTGAATTATTACCGTGTTACGTTACATCATTCTGATGGCAGGCTGATCATAAGCAATATTGCTTTTGTGAAAAAGGAAGTTTCAGGACAGAACATGATGGTGATGACCAATCCTTTCAGAGAACAGATCTCAGTAAGGTTCACAAAATTGCCTGTAGGACCGGTAAGTTTAAACCTGTATGATATGCAGGGAAGGTTGGTCCATTCGCATAAAAATGCTTCAGATCAAACCATAGTTATCAATTTGCCCGGCGGAAAATTCAGCGGCGGAGTCTATATTTTAGATGCGCTTGTTGATGGCAAACATTACCGGGAGAAATTGATAAAACAATAAAAACTCTCAGTTCATAAAATGAAAACTGCTTATTAGTGCTTGTAACTAATAAGCAGTTTTGTTTTGGAAAGTGTCTGGAATTAAAACTATCTGATTCTGTTTTAGAACTTAAAATAGTTAAATACCGGGCAAGAATAATTACACCCCGTTCCTTTCCTGGTTATAACCCGATCTTATGTTTTGCAAAAACTAATGTCAGCAAAATTATTATTGAAAAGATCGTTCCCACGGGCAAATACCATAGTGTCATAATACTGATAACAATTCCAAAAGTATATGACCAGCTTTGACTTGTCCATAAACCATAAAGCCAGACCAGCCAAAGCACCCCAAATACTATAAATACCGGGCCGAGTTTAAAAACATTAATGTCCAATTTATAAAAAAGCGATGCCCAGGGTCCGGGTTTTTCAGGCCCGATATATTTTCCTTTGATCATTACAAATAACCCATCAAGCAACATGTAGCCGCCATTCAGAAAGCCCAGTATCAGGATTAATATTTTCATCTACAATAGTTGAATCCTTGAAAAGAAAGTTGTGAGTGCACTTTTATTTTCGCAAATTTAATTGAGTTAGCAGACATGATGGACGGACTATGTTCATAAGACAAAATTTCGTCTATAAAACACTATTGCCTTATGAAATTAGGTTTTTGCAAACTCCATTTCTATTTTATTGCGACCCGATCCTTTTATTAACTTCCTCCACTATATATGGAATACTGCTGTCAGGAAAAGGGGATACACAGCTTACATTTATTTCACATAGCGAATATTTTTCACTTGTCTTTTCTGTATTGATCTTATTAATAAAAAAATCTGCATCCCATATTACCGGAAGCAATTCGTTTTCAATTCCGGTAATTTCCTGTATTTGGGATACCCAGCTGTTTTCCATAATATTTTTTAAATCTCTGAACAAGCTGCAGTCCTCACTAAAGTAAAAACGTTGACTTGGCTTTTTAAAAACCTGGTTCACTTTAGGATAAAGTGCATTGATCTCCTGGTAACCGAACCCGGTGACTTTTGTCCCGCATAAATAACATCTTACCATGCCGTTTATGATATTTGGATTCCATTCCTGGTCTATTAAAACATTGCCCGCATTAAAATAAGATTCAATCATTGTAAAAAGACCATCAGTGGTCATTGATCTATCTTCGTCTCCATTTTTTGCATGTGTTACAACGATCTTGTTGTTCTTAATGTCAGAAGTATCGATCTTAAATACCCCATCTCCGCCGTTGCCCCGGTATTGTTTCAGGATCCTGGTTCCCGTCGTATCTCCTGGATCCAAAAAACGTTTTTTAAAATCTTCAATAGAAAGATACAGTTTGACATTTCCGCCAAATTCCGTGTGTCTTGTTTGGTACAATATCTCTTTGGTCCCCATTTTTAAAACAGTATCAGGATGTGCAGAAACGAAACACCCTTGTGCGGAAAGCCTCTTCAATAAGGCATCCAAAATTTTTCTATCGCTTTGTTGTTCGATCGGGTTAACCCAAACAAGAATGGCATGATATCGGGTAAGATCTTTTGCAAGGTGATCTGCTATCGAATCATGATATAGGACTGATTCAATACTACATCCTTTTTCTATAAAATGGGCTGAAAGCTTTCTATACTTTTCTTCTGTAAGAGCATTCCTTGTCGAGCCGGGTTCGCCAAAGATCATTAATGCTATTGCATAACTTTTCATGATAATGAAAGTTACCGTTTTTGTCAGCTGTATTCTATAAGTTAACAGTAAAAATGCCGCTTGAAATCTCTGCATTTGAAATCAAGAAGGCGAGGCTATTAATACGGGCTTACCTTATTGATTTTCCTCGTAAAAATTTAGTTTATTCCTAAGCCCCGTAATTTCGTTTTGCATGTTTTCAATTCGTTCTAGCAAAATATTGATTGCGTCAATGCCTTCAGGATTAATATTTAATTCCTGGTGAAGTCTTACGATCTGTTCAAGTTTTGATAATTCATTGCCGGGTATACACAGCATTTCATTTACAGTGATAGTTTTTATCATGCCATGTTCCTCCAATGAATTCAAAAACGAGATCTCTACGTGGTGGCTGCTACAAAACTCATGGAGTACTATCATGTCTGCTTGTTCCATCTGGCCATTTTTATGATGATAACTTTGATAACTCTTCAAACAATTCTTTTTGTTTAGCTGTAAGATCTGTCGGTATTTTTATGTGAAATGTAATTACAAGATCACCAAACTCTCCTTCCTTTTTATAGACAGGGAATCCTTTCCCTTTTAATTTTATCTTGCTACCATTTTGTGTTCCCGCCTTCACATTTAGTTTTGCTTTTCCATCGAGCGTATCGATGATGGTCTCATTTCCCAGTACCGCTGTGTACAGATCAATATCAACAATCGAATGAAGATCATTTCCATGACGTCTGAACTTTGTATTGTTGATGATCCTGAAAGTTATATATAGATCTCCGTTTGGACCGCCGTTAATACCCGGGCCACCATACCCGTTGATCTTTATTTGCTGGTTATTTTCAACACCTGCCGGAATAGTGATGCGAATGTTTTTATCGTTTACTTTCAGGACCTGCTGATGAGTTTTGAAAACATCAGTAAGATTTAATTGCAGTTCTGCATGGTAGTCTTCACCCCGAAATTTTGTGTGACGTTGCCTGAAACCTCCGCCTCCCTGGTTTCCGAACATTGATGCAAAAAAATCAGAAAATTCACCCTCATCAAAATCACCAGTGAAAGTTTCTTTTCTATGGCCCTTCTGTTGTGAATGTCTTGCCTGTTCAAAATGCTCAGCATGTTGCCAGTCCTTGCCATACTGGTCATATTTTTTTCTTTTTTCAGGATCACTCAAAACTTCATTGGCTTCGTTGACCTGCTGAAATTTCTTATGTGATTCCTTATCATTGGGGTTAAGATCAGGATGAAATTTTCTTGCCAGTTTTCGATAGGCTTTTTTGATATCGTCCTGCGATGCATTCTTGTCAATGCCCAATACTTTATAATAATCTATGAACTCCATTGCCTCCGTTTTAGATTAGTTTGCTTCCTTTAATAAAATTAGGAAAAAGACGAGAGAGATTATACTGGAAAAGATCTATTGCAGAAAATATCCGATGCAATTGTCGTTGATTTCATTTTTTATTGTTTTGATATTTATTAATGAAGTTCACAGGCCTGGTATTGCATGGAAATGGTAGGGGGATGAGGAACTAACCATAGTCGTTAAAAATTTAATTAAAAAATTCTTACGTCATCTCTGAACGTATAGGAGGTTTCGGGATTATTTAAGATGAGTTTAAGCGTTTCATAATAATCAGTTATCATGAAAGTATATTTAGTTGCGCCAATCTGGGTAAAAGAGACAGACACTCCCTGGAACAATAACCTGATAACCTTAAATAGCTCGCCCTCGCTATTGCGTTGGATCGCCTCACTAAATGTCAAAGCCGGGAACTCATTTTTTAAATGATCGATCATTGAATTTACTTCTGTTTCATTGATGTCTTTAGACAAGGCCGTAATGATCCTATCGGTTGAATTTGCAAACTGGATGGTCTCGACTGATATAGAATCATTATCGCTCCATTTTTGTTTATTGACCTCATCAAACCTTTCATCCAGTTTCACAAGCCTGGCTCCAAGCTTTTCATACTCATATTTGAATTTAGCCGGCGGGTAGGCAGTGTTTAATTTGATATCCCACAAGGGAATTGATAATTCATTTTTTCTTGTTCTTATGTTCGAATCCGAATTGCTATTGCTCTGAAAAACTGCTATGTATTCCCCGATTGCGAACAGGTATTTTTTCCCTTTGATGCTGTCAATAAAAACTTCAAGTGTGTCCTGTTTGCAGCATACGCTTTGGCCATTCACTTTGTAATCATCATAATATATAATATTGGAGTCATTAATGATTGGCAGCTTATTTTGATTTAAAAAAATGCTATCAAGAGGTGCAAATCGTAAAGAATCGGGAAATGGGAATTTTTTGGTTGCAGGATAAAAGGTCGTATCCGGCGAAAAAAAATTGATGACTACAGCCCAGGATTCTTTTTTAGTTTCATCAGGAGGTTGTTTACATGACATAAGCATGAAAACAGGTAAGAACGTAAATGTGAATAATCGCTTCAGTGTATTTATAGCGTTGTGGTTATATAAAATATGTCTCGCGCAAATTGTCATTGGAGTAAAATTTACCAGAAGGTTATAAGTGTTCCATAGAATATTACATCACCGATCAATTCTCAAGCCCAATCTTTTTCATGAGTTCGATATACCGCGGTTCTTTCCAAAGGCTTTTCAAACGCGGTTCCATCTTCAGGTATCTCACTGAACCGGATTTTTCCTGGTAAGATCTTTCCAGCCATTGCAAAGCATTTTCTTTATCATTAAGTCCCGTATAGACAAGAGCGAAAAAGAAAGGAGATACAGGTTCTTTTTTGTTCACAGCAAGCAGCGTATCAAGGATCTTGCGAGCGCCACCCTTATTTCCACTTGATCCATACACATGGCCAAGAGCGGCGAGATAATTCGGGTTATTGGGTGAAAATTGTAATGCAGTTTGATAATCTTTGACCGCCTGTTCATACATATTTTTTTGCTGGTACGCCATGCCACGTATCCAGTGAGCTCCTGATGACCTTGGATTCAGCTCCAGTGTTTTTTTCTCCTGCTCAATTGCATCATCATATCTTTTTGCCGAAAGATAGGCCATACCGAGATCAGCATTAATTCTTGTCGAGAGTGGATCAAGCTCCCTGGCTTTCTCCATCTGTTTTACTGCTTCATCTGTTTTTCCTATTGCTGTCAGGCAAAGTGCATACCAATGATGAGCCAGCACATAGCTTTGATCCAGTGTAATGGCTCTTTGAAAACCTTCTTCTGCGGTTTTCCATTTCCATTCATGGAGGTCGATATGTGCAAGAGAATTGTGGGCTTCGGCAAGATTCCTATTCATCTTCAGCGCTTGTTGCGCGGCATTTTTTGCTTTTGATGTTGATTCCTCAAAAGACATTAACTCATAATCATAGAGGGTAAGATAGGTGTCAGCCAAACCGGAGTAGGCCGCTGCATAGTTGGGATCCTTGCGAATAGCATCTTCAAAATAACTGATCGCCTTCTTGATGTCTTCATCAGTTCTTTTGTTCCAGTGATAACGACCCTTCAGATAATCTTCATGAGCTTCAGGATTTTTTGTAAAGCTCCCGGACAATTGATTTGCTTGTTTGCCTGACAGCTTGATCTTTAAAATGTCGACGATCATCTTTGAAATTTCATCCTGAATAGCAAAAACGTCCTGCATTTGTCTTTCATATGTTTCAGTCCAAAGATTTTCACCATTACTTACTTCGACCAGATTCGCTGTAATACGGAACGTATTACCTGATTTTCGAATACTGCCTTCAAGAATATTAGAAACACCCAGGTTTTCACCGATCTTTCTAACGTCCATATTTTTACCTTTAAAAGAAAAAGCGGATGTACGGGAGATCACTCTTAAGCCCTGAATTTTCGATAACAGGTTTAACAACTCTTCACTCATCCCATCACTGAAGTACTCCTGGTCTTTAGCCGGACTCATATCTGCAAAAGGAAGTACAGCAATCGATCGTGCTGTTGTCGGTGAAAAAAAATTTCGATAAATGATAAAACCGGCTGCACATAGGAGAACGATCAGGGATGCTGCTATAATGATTCGTTTGGTTCCGGATGTTTTTTTTAGCTTCCCTTCCATCTTGCTTCGCTGTGGGACTGACAATCCCTGATTGGTCAATGCAAATACTTCCAATGGCCTTCCGACATTTTTAAAATCAAACTGACCGAGCGAAACCGAAGTAATGGAAGAATTGTTTTTTATTTTATCATAAAATTCAGCGGAAACCAGGATGTTGTTGGCTTGTCCCAACGATTGTACCCTTGAGGCAACATTTACTCCATCACCTAAAGCCTTCGCATCTTCAAAAAAAACTTCACCAATGTGTAAACCGATCCGCAGGGGAACGGCGGGTTCGTTTTTCAATTCCTTTTGGACGGCAAGAGCACAATTAGCGGCGTCAGCTGCGCTGTGAAAAATACAAAGGCTGCCATCACCATAATAATTCAATACTTCGCCATTATATTGTCGTACCAAATTTTCAAGTGCGGAGTTATAATGTTTAATTACGGCCACTGCCTTCTGTTCATCAGCCTGCATCATAGCCGTATATCCAACAATATCAGTGAACATTATAGCAGCGAGTTGTCGTTGCTGGGTCATTGAATTCTTTTTATAATGTGCAGAAGTATGTTTTGTTTATATACTTCTGAAATGTCAAAACGTCCAGTTTGTCGTACACAATTTGCAAAAAAGAACCAAATGGCTAATTAAATGAGTAGCACTTTTCGAATACAATTGTTGAAACTAAAGATAAAGAAATATTCTTTGTGGATTTTTATTAAGTAAAGGACAATTGAGGCCCCGGGGTTTGCCTATAGGATTCTATTAGTGTCGATGTTGAGGCAACCAGCCCTTCCCTTTCCCTTTCTTATATTTAAAATAGAAACATTGAAAATATCCGGGAATAAATTGCAATCCATGCCGGGTATATCTTCCTCAGTTATGGAATCCTCTCAAGTTTTGGTTTGCATTTAAACCGATTAAAGTTTTAAAGTTAACTGGTACAATATTTATGGATGTTCGTTATCGGTGCATAGGCCGGAACATCACACAAGTATTTTTTGGAAACTTAGTCACAGATGTTGTGCTAATTCAATTATAACAATAACAAATAACTTAAAAACTAATTCCATGAAAGCAGCAGTATTTCATAAAATAGGCGACATCAGTGTCGATAACGTCCCCGATCCTAGAATAGAAGAGGCGGATGATATCATTTTGAAAGTTACATCAACCGCTATTTGCGGGTCTGATCTCCATATTTATAATGGTTTTGTGCCACAGTTAAGAGATGAGGTTTTGGGACATGAATTTATGGGCATCGTTGAAGAAACCGGTTCTGCGGTTACTAAAGTTAAAAAAGGCGATCGTGTGGTTGTGCCCTTTACCATTGCATGCGGACAATGTTTTTTTTGTCAGCAAGGTTTACACCCTAATTGTATGCACACCAATCCCGAAAATTACGGGCCCGAAGGTGATCTTTTGAAAGGAAAAGGTGGAGGGATGTTTGGCTATACGGATCTGTATGGCGGATATAACGGTGGCCAGGCGGAGTATGTACGGGTTCCGAAAGCCAATGCTGGCCCTAAAATTATTCCCGATGGCTTAGAAGATGAACAAGTATTATTTCTCACTGATATCTTTCCTACTGGTTGGAGCGCTGTAAAATGGGGAAAAGTAAAACCAGGTGATCATGTCGTAATATTTGGTAGCGGCCCCGTTGGCTTAATGGCTCAAAAGGCCGCCTGGCTAAATGGTGCTGAGAGAGTGATCGCCGTTGACCCGTTAGAATATAGATTAGAAAAAGCAAGGCGCGTTAATAATGTCGATACGCTTAATGCAGATGAGGATGATCTTATTGAAAAAATATATGAAATGACAGATGGTCGGGGGGCCGACGTTGCAATTGATGCAGTTGGGATGGAGGCAAAGCGAAATATTTTGGAAAAAGCAAAAGCAGTTATTAACGTTGAAAAAGGTACAATGAAAGTTATTGAAATGTGTACCGAGGCGGTACGAAGAAGTGGAACTATATCAGTGGTTGGTGTTTATGCAAGCCCCTATGATAATTTTCCTATTCACCGGATTTTTGATAAAGGTCTTATTATGCAGTTCGGGCAGGCACAAACTCATTTGTACATTGATGAATGTTTTGAAATGGTTCAAAGTGGAAAGGTATTATTGGATGACATTATTACCCATCGTCTTCCATTAGCCAGGGCTTCTGACGCCTATACTATGTTTAAAAACAGAACCGATGATTGTGTCAAAGTTGTATTGAAACCATGATCATTGTATGAATTCTAAATCAATAAAAACGTTACGATGAAAAACATAACCGATATAAAAAGCTTTGCTCAGGAGCTTCAGTCCCTGTGGAATATTGAAAACATGCTGACAGCGAAAATGCCTTCTATGATGCAAAAGGCAAATAATTTTGGACTAAAAAAGAGCTTAGCTTATCACTTTGCGGAAACACGGCAGCACAGAGTAATAATTCAATTGATATGTAAACAAATAGATCTTGATCTGAGAAACGATGAGATCGACGATCAGTTGCAAAGCATATTTCAGGAAGGAGAAAGATCAATGGACGGGCAGAATGGAACTGATCTTGATGCAGCAATTATCAGGATAGCCCAGGAAGTTGAACGTTATGAAATATCATTATATAATTCGGCGGCAGAAAAAGCCAAAAAATTGGGATACGATGCTGTTGCTGCCAGATTGCGTCTGACACTGGAAGAAGAGAAACAAGCCGCGACAAAGCTTAAATTCATAGAGGGAGTATTGTTGAAAGAAACAGCAGAAATTGGACAATCGATTGCCCAGTATCATTAAAATCATTTCACTAAAATAACAGGAGAACAATTCTAAAAAGAGTTGTTCTTCATTTTTTAATATATAATTGCATTCCACGTTAAAATTGCCGAATAGGTCTTTAAAAGATCCATTATGAAAAAACTAAAGGAGATAGGGAAGGTAATTATCCAATCGTTCAAGAGTTTTGTTGAAGATAAAATACCAAAGTATAGTGCGTCGCTGGCCTATACTACTATTTTCTCGTTCGGGCCATTGCTCATAGTAATTATTTTTTTATGTAGCATTTTTTTTGGACAGGAAGCAACGCAGGGAAAAATATACAGCCAGATGCAGCAATTTGTGGGGGAGGATGCTGCCTTGCAACTCCAAACGATAATTAAAAATGCATCATTAAGTGGCAAGGGATCCATCGCTGCTGTGATCGGTATTGTAACATTGTTATTTGGTGCAACGGCCGTATTCGCGGAGATACAGGACTCGATAAATACGATATGGGGATTAAAGGCGAAACCGAAGAAAGGATTCTTGAAGTTGCTTCGAAATCGTTTTTTATCTTTTTCAGTCGTCGTTAGTCTTGGATTTCTACTGCTAGTATCCCTTGCAATATCAACTATCATTGAAGGGTTGAGCGATAAATTGAAAGCCAGTTTTCCTGATGTTACCGTTGTAATATTTTATATCCTGGATCTGATCATTTCCTTTGTTGTTATTACGGCCCTCTTCGCTGTGATCTTTAAAGTTCTTCCCGATGCAAAAACAAAATGGAAAGATATTTTGCCGGGAGCGTTGACTTCCGGTATTCTGTTTATGATAGGCAAATTTGCTATTTCATTCTATATTGGGAAAAGCAATGTGGGGAGTACTTATGGGGCAGCGGGTTCACTTGTTGTATTATTAGTTTGGGTTTATTACTCAGCAATGATCTTGTATCTCGGAGCGGAATTTGCAAAGGCGTGGAGTTCTTATAAAGGCACTTCGATCCGACCGAATGAGTATGCAGTTGCATTAAAGAAAGTTGAGGTGGAAACCTCCAAATGATAAATTGACAATTGACTGCTTTATAGCCTCATAAATTTTTATTCTACTTTTTTAACCTTTTGAATTTTTGTCGTCTTAAATTTCCCGATCGTAATCTTTTGCCCGCATCGCTGTAATAATAAGCGATGCATTAGTTATTACCGCAATTGTGACGTTAATCCATAACAACAATTCAAGTGATAAAACTAAACTTAGTACAACTCCGGAAAGTGAGAACAGGTAAAGTACAAATAAGAAAAAAGTGGTGCTCCGGCCTATACTTTTTATTATACCGGCCCACTTCTTAATTACTAAAATGCAGCTTGCAAGCCATGCCGATATCATCAATATAATACCCGCCAGATCCAATAAGGAGGGGCCGTGGTTTTTATTGAGCCTGATCATTCGGTCATTATTATCAGGTAACAATAGTATTATTAATCCCGCCAGGAAAACAGTGCTTAGTATGAGAAAAGGCGTTGTCATTAGATCTTAATAAACAATTTACAAACAAATTGTTTTTGCCATACCTTGCCTATAAATCTTTGACCTGCTAAGAGACCTGCTACATCATGAGCATTACAAGCCTTTGCAAAGCCATCCAGAATTGCAATTGTTGATTTGTTATCGCTGGCAGTTTTTGGGTTTATTGTTTGTGTCATAAGTTTATCTGAAATTAAAAGAATGATAAGGAAGACGATTATCTTTTTCATCTTGTAAAATTGTAATTAAAAGGTCGGACAATTTTCTGTTCTGTACACTAAAATGATACTGCACGGCAGCGGCGGGGGATATTAGTCTGAAGCGCAGAATTCTTTGAAACAACTTATTTTTATATTCGTATATTTTTGAGTTCTGTGAGCCATTTTTTTGTAACCAATAGAATTAAGTATTTATTAAAACTGTTTAGATGCATCCTCAACAAGAAATTAAAGAAGCTATTACCCGCAGTGTCAAAGCCCTTTCACTGAAACCTTCGCTGGGTTTAGGAACAGGTATATCCAAAGCAAAGATCACTAATGGTCTTAGTTGCGAGATCACCGAAGGAAATTATAAACTCATAGCAGATATGCCGAAGGGCGTCGGCGGTAATGTATCCGGACCAACCCCCGGTGTGTACGGGAGGGCGGCATTCGGCAGTTGTCTTGCGATCGGGTATATGATGAACGCATCAGCAATGGGTATAAAAATTGACTCCCTTGAAGTTGAGGTGCAGGCTGATTATGATGACGGCGCTCTATTGGGAACTTCGTCGGCCCCTCCGGGCTACTTTGAAGTACGATATACCGTAACAGTAGAAAGCGATGCGCCTAAAGACAAGATCATGCAGATGCTGGATATTGCCGATAAGCAAAGTCCCTACCTCGATGTATTTGCCCGGCAACAAAAATGCATCCGTGAGGTTCAAATCATTTCATCAAAAATATCTTCTTAATGGAACCAGCACTGCAACGCCGTGTACAACGATATGGATGGGATAAGGCGTCAGCCTATTACGAAGCCTATTGGCAAAAACAATTGTATCCTGCGCAACAGAAACTATTACAGCTAGCGAATATTCAGAAAGGCGATAGGGTTATTGATATTGCTTGCGGTACCGGGCTCGTAAGTTTTCCCGCTGCTGAACAGGCAGGAGACAAAGGTTTTGTGATGGCAAATGATATTTCTGATAAAATGGTGGAGGCAGGAAATGCTATTGCAAAAGAAAAAAAACTTTCCAATATAAGTTTTCACCGCATGGATGCTGAGGAACTGGATATTGTAGACGAGTCATATAATATTGCTTTATGCGCATTGGGCTTAATGTATTTTCCTGATCCCTTGAAAGCATTAAAAGAAATGTACCGCTCGTTAAAACCCGGCGGACATGCGGTAGTGGCTGTTTGGGGCAGGCGAAAAAACTGTGGCTGGGCTGAAGTGTTTGAGATCGTTGACAGGAGAGTGGCT
>CBFGXP010000041.1:0-22015 GCA_965652775.1 uncultured bacterium | reverse complement strand
CAAAAAAAACTGACAACGATCTCATTCAACTATTTGTTGAAGGAAACACTGAAGCTTTGGAAATTCTTGTGCTCCGTCACAAGGACAAGCTTTACACATCCATTTTATTTTTAGTAAAGGACAAATACCTTGCTGAAGATATTTTCCAGGATGTTTTTATCCGCATTATTGACACCATGCGCAGTGGAAGATACACTGAAGAAGGTAAATTCCTTCCCTGGGCCATGCGTATTGCTCACAACCTTTGTGTTGATCATTTCCGTAAGGTGAAAAGAACACCAACTATTAAGAACGGAGATGATAAAGACATCTTTGAAGTGATCAATTTTTCAGAAGAGAGCGCCGAAAGTAAAATGATGAAGCGCCAAAGCCACGATCGTGTTCGTGAAATGCTTGATCGCCTTCCTGAAGACCAGCGTGAAGTGATCATTCTTAGACACTACGCTGATATGAGCTTTAAAGAAATTGCATCAATGACAAATTGCAGCATCAACACAGCTTTAGGCCGTATGCGTTATGGCCTTATCAATCTTCGTAAGCTGATGATGCAAAAACAAATTGCCTTATAAAAAACCAAGCCCTTGTCATTCTGTATTTCCCATCAGTCTTCGTGAAAATTTCACCTTGCCATACCTGGTAGGTTCTTACAGAATGACACCTAATTAAAAAACCCTTCCTGCATTAAGAAGGGTTTTTTGCTTTTAGATTAAAAGCGTTCTAAAGCATTTTTATTTTTTAATTCCTTTAAATGTGTCAATACCGCATTGCAGCCATTCAATAAATGCATCTGCATCAGGTGTATAATATTTTGTTTTTGTAAGAAGAACCTGGTCAGCAGAAAGAATTGCATATTGAGGTTGGGATGTAGCCCCAAAATTTTCCGTTTGAAATGTTGACCATTTATCCCCTACTGTTACTATAGATTTCAATATCCCTGAACTTGTTGTATCCACTGTTTGTTCCGATAAAGGAAGATTTCTTCTTTCATCAACATACAATGAAACAACGATAAATTCATTTCGCATCAGACTGTCCACTACAGTATTTGTCCATACTTTTTCTTCCATTCTCCGGCAATTAACACAAGCCCAACCCGTGAAATCAATTAAGACCGGCTTATTTTCTTTGGTGGCTCTCGCCAATGCCTCATTATAATCTTTTATTGGTTCATATTTTTCCACACAATTAACCGGATGTTTGTAAAGGGTATAACAAAGCGGCGGCGGGAAGCCACTGATCAGCTTCAGGTTTGCGGATCTCGTATTTGTTAACCCAGGAAGCAAGTAGATAGCAATGCCGGTAAAAATAAGTATCAGTACAATTCGGCGGAAAGAAAAGGTTTTGATCCGACTACTATGAGGGAATCTGATTTTTCCAAGCAGATAAAAAACCGTCAATAATGCGATCAGTATCCATAATCCCATGAACGTTTCCCTTTTCAACAAACCCCATTGCTTGACCAGGTCTGCATTGGAAAGAAATTTCACTGCTAAGGCCAGCTCGATAAATCCTAACACAGCTTTTAAATCGGTCATCCAGCCACCCGATTTGGGAAGAGACTTAAGCCAGTTTGGAAACATAGCAAACAATGCAAAGGGTAATCCCAATGCTATACCAAAACCGGCCGCACCTGCTGTAAGTGGCCATGCACCTTGCTCTGCTACACCCACAAGTAATGTCCCCAGGATGGGACCGGTGCAGGAAAATGAAACAATGGCCAGGGTTCCAGCCATAAAAAATATACCGCCGATATTTCCGTGACCTGATCTTGAATGCGCCTTATTCGCAAAACCCGATGGCAGTCCTATTTCAAAATATCCAAAGAAGGAAATTGCAAACACAATAAAAACCACGAAGAACAAAAGATTCAGCCAAACATTTGTAGAGATATTATTGAAAATTTCAGGGCTTATCGTGTCATTGGCAAGGTGAAATGGAACTGTAATCAGAACATAAATAAAGAAAATAAAAAGACCGTAAAGAATTGCGTTCGTTATCCCCCGGTTTTTATTATGTGATTTGTTTGTAAAGTAAGAAACGGTAACTGGTATCATCGGGAAAACACAGGGTGTGAGCAGGGCGATCAATCCGCCAAGTATCCCCAGAAAAAAGACGGTAAGGATGCTTTTGTTTTCAGTGCCGTCATCGCCGCATGGGCTGATTGGATTTTTGATATCAATAGAGGCTACCCTGATCGTTGTTGAAGGCTTAACACCTCCCTCCAGCGCCACGTTGAAATTTATAAATTCCGAATTGTAAGCTTCATTATTTCCATAGAAGTATGCAAGCTTTCCCTGCAATTTAGCAGGTACGGTTCCGTGGATGCTAATTGGGACTTTCCACTCTGTCTGTCCTTCATAGACTTTTACAGTGGTCTCAAAAATGGGACTTGTAAAACTTTTTGTTAGCCCGGTGTCAGTAAAAGCTCGCTCAATTAGAATGTTTGAGTCCGGGAATGTTAGTTCCACAGTTTTTACACCGCTGAATTCCTGGTTAGGTGCATAGAGTTGCCAGCCGTTAACACCTTTTGTAGAAAAAGTCAGTTCATATTTTCCTTCACCGGTTTTCTTACTGCTATATTGCCAATTATATATTGACGTATCCTGCGAGAAAGTGCAGATCGAAAAAATAAACGTTAGAATTAAAATGGATCCTTTAGTAAACATCCCCCGCATAGCAGTATTTTAAAAAATAAACGAGTTCGCATAAAGGAACTCGTTTTATGTCAAATAAAACTTATCTCATCATTAATTCAATGCTACTTTGAAATTTACAGTTTTCGGAGGGAGGCATTTTTTGTCATCACAGGTTGTGTATTCCACGCTACCATTAAAATTCGTCTTTACTTTACCCTTTAATTTTATCGTTTGCACAAACTCTACTTTTTCGGAGTATTGATTGGCAGAAAAATCCAATTCCTTATCATGAAATTTTTGCATTTTCCCGATCTCTTTTATTTTCCCGACAACTTCAATCAAAGGATTATTTGTAAATGTGAAAGTAGTGGGGCTGGCGATAGCATCATCAGGTTGTATTTGCGAATACAAATGCCAGCCTTTATCCATGGTGGCAGTCATTCGTATTTCGTAAGAATTATCTGTGATTTTTTTGGATGTAAAAGTCCAGGTTACCGGATTTTGAGCTGAAACAGCCATTGAAAGGAATATAACCGTACATAGTAAAACAGCCTTCATATCTTTTTCTTTTATAGATGCAAAAATCGTAAGAATAGTTTTATGCTTTTGCTAAAATTTCTACTGCAAATATTGCAAAAGAAATGCAGAGTGTTTGCAAGGAATTTGACGAACCTCCTGATTTTAACTGCGAATACCTGGTCTAACCCACCAAAACCTCACTCATTAACAGGTTTTTAAGGATTTCACGGCCATCCGTATTACCAAGGATCTCAGAAGTGGCCCTTTCCGGGTGTGGCATCATACCAAAAACATTCCTGTTTGCATTACAAATGCCGGCGATATTTCTAATAGCCGCATTAGGATTTGCATCGGGTTTTATCTTTCCTTTCTCATCACAATAATAGAATATCACCTGTCCATTCCTTTCGAGGTCATCAAGGGTTTTCTCATCAGCATAAAACCTGCCTTCTCCGTGAGCAATAGGAATTTTATAAACTTTGCCGGTATCATTTGTAAGGAAAACATTTTTGCAGGCAAACTGCTGGTGTCCGTTGCGCAATAAAGCCCCGGGCAAAAGATGTGACTCACAAAGAATCTGGAATCCATTGCAAACACCAAAAACTTTTCCGCCAGCATTTGCAAAATCTATCACACTCTGCATCATCGGGCTAAAACGGGCAATAGCTCCACAACGTAAATAATCGCCGTAAGAAAAACCACCGGGTAAAATGATACAATCTTCAGTACTAAACATGCTAAGATCTTTATCCTTGTGCCAAAGCATGTGCACCTCTTGTCCCATGTCGTATTTCAAAGCATCATGCATATCCCTGTCACAATTAGATCCGGGAAAAACAACAACACCAAATTTCATATTGTAAGTTTGAGTTGAGTGTCAAAGATATTTCAGATTTCAGATTTTAGCTTTCGGAATTGAAAAAAACTTCTAACATATTATATAACTCTATAAGATGCAGTCGTGATTCTAAATCAACTCCATCCTGGTCCGGCATACTGGTAAATGAGTATAAAAATGATGGACACCCAAAAAATGACCACCGGAATCCATCGCTGTGGTGGATACAAATAGGTACAGGCATGAAAAGCGGCAAATGGTACAATTATTAATACCCAATTTTCAAAACCCGCGGCCTTGTTATTTAAGAAAGGAATAAAAAGTGCGAACAACAGGTAAATCAGCATAAGGCTCCAATTCTTCCGAACCTGTATGAGCATCTTTCTAAGGTTCTCCTGGACAAAATATCCACCTATAAGAAATGGAACGATCAGTAAAATACTTGCGATCGCCAGCCATAACGATTGACCGGGCGCCGGCAAGGCAATGTCAACTGGCTGTACTAAATGCCGCCAGGACCAATTGTCAGAAAAAAACAAATAAGCAGCATAAAAATAATATGGCGTAGTGACACCGAGCAAACAGATCAACCATTCATTCAGCCTTACGCTTCGCATGACCATTAAGGCAAAGATCAGCCAGAAAAATAAGATGATAGATGGAAAAAAAATAAACGAACTAATACCTACAGCAACACCAATATTGTATACAGTGCCTTTAATACTGTATTGGTTAGATATCTTAAACAACCCGGAAAAGATCAGCAATACCAAAGTATTTACAACAAGTGGCGCCGAAAACTTATTCCATTCTGGCATCAGCGATGTGATAACAAGATATGCTGTAGCTGGTAAAAAATTCAACCGCTGCATCATGCGGTTTTTATTGATAAGACTGTTTAGCTGTAAAGCCTGGGTAAATAACAAAAAGTAAGTGATCACCCCAAAAAGCAATCCATCATTGTTCCCAACGGATTTTAAAAAAAGGACAGCTTCACGATATAGGAAAGCCGCATTTTCACCGGCCTCAGGTGGTGGAGCGGAGTTTGTGAAGATCGGCAACTTGATAAGTATGCCCATCACAAACAGGAAAAGAATGTTAGCCGGTGTTTTTTGTTTAAATAGGCCGATCACAGATAATGGATTGTGAATAGTGAGCGGTCAGTGGTGCGTGACAATTTTACTTCTGTACCAGTTTCGTCACTCACAACTCACCATTCACAACTCACTATTTAATTAAAATCAATTTTTGCAAAGCAAATATAGTTACGATAAAAGCATGGTACAATAAATTGTCTGGCACTAATCTGCTTTCCATACTTGGGCATAAATTCATGGCCCTTATCCAGCCCCTTTAATGTAGGGTTGCGATGGATCTGCCCATCCGGGGTTAAAGAAAAATCATTCAGCAACAAATTTCTTTTTTCCTGCATGTTGAAGAGAAAATGCAGCTGCCCACCTGTATTCATTACATTGTAAGAGATCCGATCGTCTGATTCATCATCAAACTGTTCTTTTTTTATAACATTACTCCACTCCAGATCACCAGTATTACTAAATGAAAAAACGGCTAGATTATCTGCATGATATCTTACGGCCTGGTTGCCGCTGCCGCTACGTCGCCACCACCAGGAGGAATAATAGGGTGAATAGAAGTAATAATCATATGGATAAGCAAATGGGGAACCATACATATAATCCCAGCGATTCCATGCAGAAGCACGGGACGTTGTATAATATGCTTCAGCATCGATCAGGAACCCGCCGTTCTTTTTAATTATGATATTCCTGATAAAATAATCATTGAAAGCCATCTTCAGGTTTGATTCACCTCTTGCTTCCTGGCGAAGATCTTCAGTGAGCACAAAGGTCTTTTGCAGCTCGGGTTGCCATGAATTTCTATTCATCGCCAGGAAATAAAGCCCTTCAATATTTCCACGCTTCTGGCTGTAATAAAAAGCGGAAAGGAGGTAACGTTGGTTAGTATTGTCTACTTTTATTCTTAACTCATCGAGATAAGTTTTTTCGAGTTTCAGCGGGTAGAAAGTGAAACTATCCTGTTCTGCCCTCTTTATGATCATAAAAGCCTTTGAAATACTTTCATTTGAACCGCGGTAGAATTTTGAAAAGACAAGATTGCCTGCATTATCAACGGCAAATTCTCCAAGGTGTTCATTGCGTTCATCCATCGGCATAGGGAGCATGGTTCTTTTCAGCAATTCTAGTTTATCATTATACAATTTGGTGGTAATAAGAAACCTGTTCTTGTTCTTAGTATTGATCTTGAAAATGATGATTTTTTGTTTGTCTTCACTCGACAACACAGTATATATTTTATTGTTGGCCGAACCTCCGATCGAGGCCGTATCCAACTCAACAGGGTCTGAGATCTTTTGCCCCATGCCATCAAGCTTCACGGCTGCGCAGTGTACAATATTCTTTTTTTGGTATTGGTAGATAGCGTAGACGAAATCCGGATAAAGAAAAAAGTCGACATTGATCATTCTTTCGTCAGGCAGGTATTCATGCTTTACTTTTTTTATCATCTTCATTTCATTGTCATAAAGACAAATAAAATTATCTGCTCTTATGTTTTTATAGATAAGAAAATTGTTTCCCACCTTACCGATCACTTCGAAATTCATTCTGCGTGAATCATCCCTGTCGGGTTCAGAAATGAGGATCCGCTGAGCATTTAAAGAATTAAATAATACCACTAAAAAAATCAGGAAGACAAGCCGGCATAGGGATTTCATAGAAGCTATTTTTTCTGATTAAAGTTACAGGTTGTTGTGCAATTCTATTCAACATGAAATGATAAAGATGCTGTTTTTTTCTTTTTTACATGAATTGGAAAATGTTTCTTCTCGTTACTCATTTTGCAAAAAACAGGCCGGCCGTCTGCCAAAAGTTTTCCAATTTGGTTTATTTCTTTTTACTTATACCTTTGAAGGTTGAATTCGTACACCCATTCTGTACGGGCTTAAAGAAATTTTTCGTGAGAATTCCCACAAACAGAGTTACACTTGCCGGTTTAATTGTTGCAGTCGGTATCATCTATGGCGATATCGGTACTTCTCCGTTATATGTATTCAGCGCTATCATAAAAGGAAAAGAAATTTCTGAAAGCCTGATCCTTGGAGGGTTATCATGTATTATCTGGACGTTAACACTGCAGACCACTATAAAGTATGTAATTCTTACACTGAAAGCTGATAATAACGGTGAAGGGGGTATGTTTTCTTTGTTTGCATTGGTTCGAAGGCACGGCAAATGGGCCGTAATACCGGCGATGATGGGTGGCGCCGCAGTTTTGTCTGAAGGAATTATAACGCCACCAATTTCTGTTACATCGGCTATTGAGGGTCTTAAACAGATAAACTTATTTAGCGATATCGGTCAATGGACAATTGTTGGGATCGTCCTTTTTATTCTTGTCATCCTGTTTTTTTTACAACAGTTCGGCACTTCCGCGATTGGACGGTTTTTCGGGCCCGTTATGCTTGTATGGTTTACCATGCTCACCATACTCGGACTAAGTCATATACTGGATGATCTACGAGTATTTAAGGCATTCAATCCATATTATGCCATTAAATTACTTACACAGTATCCCAGTGGTTTTTGGATACTTGGCGCTGTTTTTCTTTGCACCACCGGGGCTGAAGCGTTATATAGCGACCTTGGGCATTGTGGGAGAAGTAATATCCGCATGTCATGGATCTTTGTAAAAACCAGCCTTATCCTTAACTACCTTGGTCAAGGGGCATGGTTGCTTGGTCATACAGGTTCTTCAATAGACCCGAATACAAATCCGTTTTATGCTATCATGCCTGATGGTTTTAGATTATTCGGCATTATCATCGCAACGGCAGCAACTATTGTTGCGAGCCAGGCCTTGATCTCTGGTTCATTTACCCTGATCAGTGAAGCAATGCGATTGAATCTTTGGTCAAAGCTTAAGATCAATTATCCGTCTGAAGAAAAAGGGCAGTTGTTCATTCCTGCAGTTAATATGTTATTGTTTCTGGGATGCTGTGGAGTTGTATTGTATTTTCAAAAGGCACAGAATATGGAGGCCGCTTATGGCCTTACGATCAATTTTGGCATGCTGATGAATACGACACTATTCTCTTACTACCTGTTCACGCAAAGAGCTCCACGACATTGGATCATTCTTTACCTTGTCGTCTATCTAACCATTGAGTTAGCCTTCCTTACTGCTAATCTTAATAAATTTTCTCATGGAGGTTATGTATCTTTTATTATTGGAGGTGTTTTATTTATCACCATGTATATATGGTACAGGGCAAGAAAGATCAAGAATCGCTATGTGGAATTTGTTCGGCTTGAGCATTATATCCCAAAAATACAGGAGCTGAGCAATGACCGGTCAGTACCCAAGTATGCAACACATCTTGTGTATATGACCAGCGCAAACAACCCAAAAGAGATTGAGCATAAGGTCATTTATTCTATTTTAAATAAGAAACCAAAGCGGGCCGATATATATTGGTTGGTGCATGTGGATACGTTGGATGATCCGTATACAAGCGAATACAAAGTCGATCATATTATTCCTAACGATATTATTCGGATTGAATTCAGACTTGGCTTCAGGGTACAGCCAAGGATCAACCTGATGTTCAGAAAAGTAGTAGAAGACCTCGTAGCAAATAAAGAAGTGAATATTTACAGCCGTTATGAGAGCCTGGAGCGTAGTAATACCGTCGGCGATTTCCAATTCATTGTAATGGAGAAATATTTAAGCCAGGATAATGAGCTACCATTCTGGGAACGGGTTGTAATGAAATTTTATTTCTGGCTTAAAGAAGTCAGTTTATCTGAAGAAAAAGGATTTGGACTTGATCTGTCAACTGTAACGGTAGAAAAATTTCCGCTGATAGTTGCGCCGGTATCTTCAGTTAAACTAAAAAGGATTGTAGATGAAGAAGATCTATAAAATAAAAAAAAACAATGTTCTTTTCTCATTTATTACTTTTGTTTGTCATATCTAAAAGACCCGTCATCTGAAAACTGCTCCGGGTCGCATCTATGTCTTTAAATATTAAAAAGGTCTCTCCTTTAGGGTTACTGGTTGCTCTTGGTATAATTTTCGGAGATATCGGCACCTCGCCTCTTTACGTTTACAATGCCATCATTGGTGCAAAGATCGTTACCGAACAATTGATAATCGGAAGTCTCTCATGTATAATCTGGACATTGACACTGCAAACAACAGTTAAGTATGTAATCCTTACATTAAAAGCTGATAACCGTGGTGAAGGCGGGATTTTTTCCTTATACGCATTGGTGAGAAGAAGAAGGAAATGGCTGGTACTTGCTGCCATGATCGGCGGGGCGGCATTGCTCGCCGATGGTATGATCACTCCGCCGATCTCAATTACATCGGCTATTGAAGGATTAAGGCAAATCCCAAGATTTAGTAATATCTCGCAACGAACAATTGTTTTGATCGTTTTAGGGATTATCACCGTCATCTTTTTTTTACAAAAATTTGGTACGGCTTCTATCGGTAAACTTTTCGGACCCATCATGTTGCTATGGTTTTTAATGCTTGCTACAATGGGTCTTCTTCATTTCTTAGATGATCTGCATATTTTCAAAGCGTTAAATCCTTATTATGCAATTGATCTGCTTACTAATTATCCAAATGGTTTTTGGATCCTGGGTGCTGTTTTTCTTTGTACTACTGGTGCTGAAGCTTTATATAGCGATCTTGGTCATTGCGGACGAGGCAATATCAGGGTATCATGGATATTTGTAAAATCCTGTTTGGTCATAAATTACGTTGGACAAGGTGCATGGCTCCTTGCAAACTATGAAGGGAAAGGTTTTGACGTAACTCAGCTAAATGCATTTTATGGTATTATGCCTGATGGATTCAGAATTATCGGGATCGCAATCGCGACCGCTGCTGCAATTATCGCGAGCCAGGCCTTAATCTCAGGATCTTTTACGTTGATAAGCGAAGCAATGCGTTTAAATCTCTGGCCAAAATTTAAGATTCGCTATCCATCCGACGAAAGAGGCCAAGTGTATATACCTGCTATAAATTTTTTATTATATGCAGGATGTGTTTCGGTTGTTCTTTATTTTCAACGTTCATCAAGCATGGAGGGAGCTTATGGACTTTCAATCACAATTTGCATGATCGCGACATCCATCCTGTTTGCTAACTTTCTTGTGCTGCGAAGGGCAAACCCAATTCTTATATACCTGTATCTTGCCGTATATTTTACGATAGAAGGTTCATTTCTTATTGCTAATCTTGAAAAATTTCCACATGGAGGATTTGTCGCATTTATTGGTGGCGGTTTACTATTCTTAACCATGTACATCTGGTACAGGGCACGAAAGATCAAGAATCGCTATGTGGAATTTGTGCGGTTGGAAACTTATATTTCAAAAATACAGGAGCTCAGCAGCGACAAATCCATTCCGAAGTTTGGAACTCACCTGGTTTATCTTACCAGCGCTGACAATCCAAAAGAAGTGGAGCACAAGATCATTTATTCAATCCTGAATAAAAAACCCAAACGTGCCGATATCTATTGGTTGGTGCACGTGGATACAATGGATGATCCTTATACATGTGAATATAAAGTAGAACACATCATTCCCAATGATATTATACGTGTTGATTTTAAATTAGGATTCAGGATACAACCACGTATTCATCTTTTATTTCAGCAGGTAGTTGAAGCGTTAATAGCAAACAGGGAAATAAATATTTCGTCGAAATATGAAACAGCAGAAAGCAAAGCAAAAGCCACCGGCGACTTCCAGTTTATTGTAATGGAGAAATATCTAAGTCATGATAATGACCTTCCTTTCTTTGAACGTGTTGTTATGAATTTTTACTTTTTCCTTAAAGAGATCAGCCTATCTGAAGAAAAAGGGTTTGGACTTGACCAAAGCAATGTAACTGTTGAAAAATTCCCGCTTATCATTGGTGATGTGCAACGATTACCGCTACGAAGGATTCCTGATTGACGCACCCTCTCAAAAGATCTTAATTTCACTTAAATCTATTATCTTTTCTACCCTAACTGTAATCTCCCTTGCCAAATGCCATTTATTATATCGTTGGTGGAATTATCCTGCTCTCTGTTGCCGCTTACTTCTTACAGGAAAAATTAATTTTCAAACCTGAAAAACTGAAACAGGATTTTGAATTCAAATACGATGCTCCCTTCCGCGAATATTTTTTTGATATAGAACCTGGAGTGAGAATAAACGGTCTTCATTTCTATCGTGAAAACCCAAAAGGACTAATACTTTATTTTCATGGAAACACCAGGAGTATTAAAGGCTGGGCCAAATATGCAAGAGATTTTTACAGGTTTGATTATGATGTAGTGCTGGTGGATTACCGTGGCTTTGGAAAAAGTACAGGCAAGCGAAGCGAAAAAGAAATGCTTAACGATATGCAGTTTATTTATGAGAAATTAAAAACGCAATATAAAGAAGATCATCTTATCCTTTACGGTCGAAGTATGGGAAGTGGGTTTGCGAGTAAACTGGCAGCTGATAACAATCCAAGGTATCTGATCCTTGATGCGCCTTACTATAGTTTTTTAAAAGTTGTAGAAAGATTTTTACCAATATTACCGGTACGACTTGTATTGCGTTTTCAGTTGCGAACCGATAAATGGATACAACACGTAAAATGCCATACATACATAATACACGGAACGAAAGATCTCCTGATACCAATCTCTCATAGTGAGCGACTTCAAAAAATAAATCCTTACCTGATTACGCTGATACGAATTCATGGCGGTCACCATAACGATCTGCCTTCTTTTGATGAGTACCACAACTTTGTCAGGGATATTTTAAAATACTGATCATTCCAGGAAAACTTCCGATTGTTAAGGAATCTGTAATTAACAGCTTTTAGATTTCAATGGTTTATAGTTTGAACGTCTTACCTGTAAATGGAGGTTATATGAGAAAAATCTACACAGTATTTGGTCTTATTGCAATTGTTTTAATTGCCGGCTGTAAAACTGCTGCCAAACTTTATGATAAAGGAAACTACGATGAGGCAGTTGAGCTGGCTGTAAAGAAACTTCAGAAAAAACCTGATGACGAAATGAAAGGGTTGCTTCAAAGCGCTTATCAATATGCAGTAAATGACCATGAAACCCGTATTCATCAACTTAGTGACAACACCAACGAATTAAAATGGGAATGGATCTATAATGAATACGCTTCTTTACAGCGTTTGTATGAGGCGATACACCGTTCACCAGAGGCGTTGTCGATCGTAAACCCTACTGATTATTCCTCATATCTCAATACATATGCTGATAAAGCGGCAACCACAAGATTTGATCGTGGTATGCAATGGATGGATAAAAATGATAAGATCAGCTTTAGGAATGCTTTTAGTGAATTTGAAGCTGCTTTGCAATACAGGCCTGGTGATCTGACTATCATCGATCGAAAGAATGAGGCTTATGAACTGGCGGTTATCAATGTTGTTGTAATGCCAATGGAAAGCAATCGTTACCGGTTTAGTTCATTCAATGATTACGAAGCAAGAAATTTTGAAAGTGAGCTGCTTCGCCAGCTACAATTTAATAATGGAAATCGATTTGTAAGGTTTTTTAACCCGTGGGATGCAAACGCCAGGAATATCCAGGCAGACCAGTTCATTGATTTTCGTTTCCGCACCATGGATATTGGAAGAACAAGGGACGAGCACACTATAAGAGAAGTTTCGAAAGAAATTGTGGTAAAAGAAACCGTTTATCGTCCCGACTCAGTTGTAAAAGAATACAAAAAAGTATTTGCTAAAATTAAGACGACAAGGAGAACAATGGATTCCCAGGGATATCTCCAGGTAAACGTTCGCGATGCAAGTGGCCGCTGGCTATGGAACGATGATGTTCGTGGCAATCACAACTGGTACACTGAATTTTCAACTTATACAGGCGATGAAAGAGCTTTGAGTGATAGTGATAAACAACTGGTGAACCACAGGCAGGAATATCCTCCGCATGAGGATGAGGTCATCCGCTGTATAATGAGTGAAATAAACAGCAATATGCTAAGCAGGGTAAGAAATTATTTTAGTCACTTATAGGGTTTCAATATAGGTTTAATGGAAGGACATGATTCGCTCATGTCCTTTTTTGTTTTCATCTTTGCCGGTATGAGCAGCAGGCATAAAAAAATATGGAAATGGGTTAAGATAATCCTTGTCATTTACGTGCTTGGTGGTATTGCCCTGTATTTTTTACAGGATTATATTCTCTTTCGGCCTGTATCGCTTAAAAGGGAGCATACATATAATTTTCCTGAAATACATAAAGACATTAATATTCCAATTAATGAAAATTCAAATCTGAACATCGTCCAGTTTCTTTCTACAGATACTATTACCAGAGGTGTGGTCTTATATTTTCACGGAAATAAGAAAAATATTTCGTGGTATGCGAAATACTCACACTACTTTACAAAACATGGTTATGAGGTTTGGATGATCGATTATCCCGGTTTTGGAAAGAGCACTGGCAAATTCACAGAACAGAATCTATATGATTGGGCAGACCAGCTGTACAAGTTTGCCATCTCAAAATTCAATACTAACAACATCATTGTATATGGAAAAAGTATGGGCACAGGCATCGCTGCTCACCTTGCTTCAGTACAGGCATGCAAAAAATTGATACTGGAAACTCCGTATTATAACTTTCCCTCGGTACTAAAACAGTATTTCCCTTTTTACCCGGTTGACCTGATGATACATTATGAAATTCCTACACATCGTTACCTTCAAAATGTAGCTGCTCCGGTTACAATATTTCATGGCACAGATGATGGTGTAATCAGGTATAAAAATGCAGAAAGATTAAAAAAGTTCTTAAAGCCGGGAGATGAATTCATAACCGTAAAAGGTGGAAACCACAATGACCTTCTTAATTTTAAAGAAACCGTTGACAAACTGGATTCGCTTTTAATGAAATAAATTATTCTTCTAATAATACCTTATTTTTTCCCACTTTCAACTTATACCCTACTCCGATCTTCAATGCATAGTTCTCTTTTCCATGACTGACCGGGAAATCAAAACAAACAGGATAATCGTATTCAGCTACCGCGTCACGTATAATTTCATAAGCAGTTTGGCCAAACGGCGTCTCCGTATCCTTCATATCAGTAAATCCTCCTACGATCAAACCAGCAATTTTATCAAGTTTGCCACTTCGCTTTAACTGGTACATCATCCTGTCGACATTGTACAGGTATTCACCCACATCTTCTATAAAAAGAATCCGGCCTTTTGTTTTCAGATCGGAAGTTGTGCCAATCAAATGAGCCAGTAAGGCAAGATTGCCGCCAACCAATTCACCGATCCCTTCACCTTTTCTGTTGAACTCATGTTGTTTTACCTGGTACTTTATTTTCTTTCCTTCTAACGCATAATGCAATGAATGCACAAATTCATTCTTAAATCCATCATCATTAAACGCATTTGCCATAGGTGCATGCAACGTCGAAATATAATAGTTGCGATAGATATGCGAGTGAAGTATCGTTACATCACTAAAGCCAATGATCCATTTGGGATTTTCCTTAAACCTTGTAAAATCAATTTTATCAATAATACGACCAATACCATAACCACCTCTTGCACATAAAATGGCTTTTACGTTATCATCATCAAGCATATGCTGAAAGTCCTCTATCCTTTCTTCATCAGTGCCCGCGAAGTAATGATACTGCCTGCCTATGGTTGTTCCCACTTTCGTAGTAAAGCCCCAGTTTTCATTTAATACCCGAACACATTCAGATACTTTTTCGACAGGCATAAGACCTGCAGGACAAACAAGCGCAATTGTATCGCCTTTCTGTAAGTATGGTGGGATCCTGATCATTATTATTGTGAATTTTCAAATAACTAAATTGTTCATCAATACTACTTTTACAATCTGGCAATATAGCAATTTGGCGATTTAGTCATTAAACTTCTTTTAAACTAACCTCGTTTGCAAACACCGTCAACCGATGTCTTACTCCACACTTTAATGCATAATTATTTTTTTGATGGCCCACAGGAAAATCAAAACAAACCGGATAACGGTATGCTTTTATTTTTTCCAGGATTACATCCTGCAATGTGCGGCCAAAATCATCCGAATCTTCGTCGACTTTGATTTTAAACCCACCAATGATCAATCCTTTTAGTTGCGAAAGTTTGCCGGTTCGCTTCAGGTTCCAGAACATCCGATCCACATTATACATGTATTCACCAGTATCTTCAACAAATAAGATCTTGCCAGCTGTATTAAGGTCAGATTTTGTCCCAGCCAATGTTTCGAGCATTTTCAAATTGCCACCGATCAAGATACCATCGGCCACACCCACTTTGTTTTGCAAATTTGGTAAAGCCGTATAACTCATTTTTACTCCACTCAACGCTTTTTGAATAGACTCGATTGTTTCAATTTGTATGGGCTCGGCCTGGCTCCAGTCATCAGGAAAACTGTTACACATTTTTGAATGGATAGAAGCAATACCTAAGTTTTTATTAAGATGGGAATGAAAGACAGTGACATCGCTGAAACCAATGATCCATTTCGGTTTGGCTTTAAATTTTTCCCAATTGAGTTTATCGATAATACGTACGGCTCCGTACCCACCTCTTGCGCACATGATCGCCTTGATTTTGGCGTCATCCAGCATTCGCTGAAAGTCCCTTGCTCTTTCCTCATCCGTTCCTCCAAAGGTGAAATCTCTTTTATCGATAGTTTCGCCAATCTTTATTTGATAACCCCAACTTTCCATCTTCCTTACAGCAGATTGAATTTCCTGGTTAATTATATAACCTGCAGGCGAGGTGATGCCGATAATATCTCCTGCTTTTAAATAAGATGGTGATACAAATAAGGTTTCGTTCGCGCCATACTGAATCTTTGGTAACGCTGGTAAAAAAGAAGCAGTTAGCGCACCAACCGAAGATTGAATAAATTTCTTTCTCTTCATGCTTTAAAGTTATCGGAAAACAGTCGATTTTTCTGGTGTGGCAGATTAGACAAACTTTAATTTATTTATTTTCTGCTGCAACCGCCGGCCCCCGAATTTCATCTCCCTTTGTTTTCAAAAGAAGCTGTAAATTCACCCCCCAATAATGGGAATCTTAAAAAAACGTTCTAAAATGAAAAGTATAAAATTACTGGTGCTTGCTTTGGCAACCTTAACCACATCTGCCCTGAATGCACAAACGGTTGATGAGATCATTGCCAAACACATCGGCGCCATTGGAGGAAAGGAAAAACTGAGCCAGGTGAAATCCCTTTACACCGAGAATTCAATGGATGTTATGGGAAATTCTGCTCCGCAAAAAGAATATCTTGTTGAAGGAAAAGGTTTTAAAAGCGAAGTGGAATTCAACGGTGCAAGTATTATACAATGTTATACTGATAAAAATGGCTGGACAATTAACCCTATGATGGGTGGTACCGATGCACAAGCTATGCCTGATGCACTCTATACTTCTGGTAAACCTCAAATATATTTAGGTGGTGCACTTGTTGATTATGCTGCAAAAGGATACAAAGCTGAGCTGGTAGGGAAAGAAGATAACAGCTTCAAAATAAAAGTAACGGGTAGTGGCAATGAAACATATTATTTTATTGATCCGACTACTTATTATGTTACAAAGAGTGTTATTAAGAGCGAAGTGATGGGGCAGGCAGTCGATGTCACTACAACTTATTCTGATTATAAGAAAACTGATTTTGGAATAGTATTACCTTACACGAAGAATATTGATATGGGTATGTTTCAATTAGCCCAGAAAGTAGATAAGGTGGAGGTAAACAAACAGATCGACCCAAAGATCTTTGAGATACCAAAATAATTGACACAATAAAAACCATACAAACGGATGCCAGCTGGTATCCGTTTTTTTGTTTTACACGCATCCTCAAGTGGCCCATTCATCGTTACATTTTGCCCTTTTACCAGTTTTCCCTTCAGTTACGGAGGAAAAAAGATAAGTTCACGTCTAGTTCATGAGGCATTCATATCTGAAAAATATTTTATGGAAAGAAAAGATTTTCTAAAAAACGGAATTCTAGGTCTTACGACCGTCGTCACCGGGGTTTCTATCCCAGGTGATAACAAAAAGAAAACGCCCTCAGCCGGCGATGATTGTGATGTTTCTCCCCGCGAAACAAGGGGGCCTTTTCCTACAAAGACACCTGCGCAAATGATGCAATCAAATATTAAATCCGACAGAACTGGAATTGCGTTGTTGATCAATTTTACCATATTGGACAAATCCAATCAATGCAAACCGCTCACGGAAGCTCATGTTGATATCTGGCATTGTGATAAAGACGGGAACTATTCCGAATATGGAAACCATCCGATGCAAAGAACTGATCTTACATCGGCTCATTTTTTAAGAGGAAGGCAAACGACTGATGCAAATGGAAATGTTTCCTTTCTTTCAGTTTATCCCGGCTGGTATCATGGCCGTGCGCCCCATATTCATATAGAAGTTTTTGATAAAACTGCAACTTCACTATTGGTAACTCAGGTTGCCTTCCCCGAAAATATTTCCAATAAAGTTTATGCTTCCCCGTTATATGCTGGCCGCGGTGTAGCTGATACTCCAAACAACAAGGACAATGTTTTTTCCGACAGCTTATCAGAACAGATGGCTACCGTAACAGGAAATATAAATGATGGTTTTACTCTTTCAAGCACGATCATAGTAAAATCCTGAATTGATTTACTACCAAATCCTTTGTCTAAATTTGGACCGGGGTTAAGTTGCTAATAATACTCACTATTAAAACTTGACGAATGAAAAAAAGAATTTTTTTTCTGAGCCTGCTCGCTTTTTTCTGTGTTGTAATAAATGCACAACAAAATGTAATTCAGCTATATGATGGACCGGCGCCTGGCTCCGAAAGCTGGACCTGGAATGAAGCAGAGAATGATAATAATAGTTGGCAGACAAAAGTCGTGTACAATGTATCCCGCCCAACACTTACTTTATTTACTCCCGAAGCTGGTAAAGCAAATGGAACAGCAGTAATAATCGCGCCGGGCGGAGCTTTTCATGCTTTATCAATCAACAGTGAAGGTTTTGATGTAGCAAAATGGCTGATACAAAAAGGTATAACCTGTTTTGTGCTCAAATATCGTTTGGTACGTAGCTTAACAGCAGACCCTGTTGCGGAAGTAATGGCAAAATGGGGTAAAAAAGAATTTGATGATGCAAATAATGCCGTGATGCCATTAATAATTGCTGATGGCAGAGCTGCTATTGCTTACGTACGGAAACACGCAGCCGAATATAATCTTGATGTAAACAGGATCGGCATAATGGGGTTTTCTGCAGGTGGTACAGTTACATCATCTACATTGTTCAATTATACAAAAGAAAACAGGCCGGATTTCGCTGCCCCGATCTACCCTTACTTCCCTTCAGCAATGATCGGTCCAGTTGCAAATGATGCTCCACCAATCTTTATTGTAACAGCCAGTAACGATGGGCTTGGCCTGGCTCCACACAGTGTAGAGCTGTACAATAAATGGCTTTCAACAAAACATGATGCAGAACTTCACATGTATGCAAGAGGCGAGCATGGCTTCGGAATGCGCAAGCAAAATCTTCCAACTGATAATTGGATACAACTTTTTTATGACTGGCTCGGTGTACAGGGATTGTTAACTAAAAAAGTTGTTAATCAGGCATTGAATATTTATGAAAGAAAAGAATTTGTTTTTAATGGAAATAAATTGCCCTATCGCATTCTTTACCCGGTCAATTTTGATAAAACAAAAAAGTATCCATTGCTGTTGTTTCTTCATGGAGCTGGTGAAAGAGGTAAGGATAATGAGAAACAACTCATGCATGGTTCTAAACTTTTTATAACGGACGAGAACCGGAAAAACTTTCCTGCCATTATTATCTTCCCCCAATGCCCTGAAGAATCTTTTTGGGCTGCAGCAAAGATTGACCGAAGTGTGCAACCATATAAAATTGACTTCGATTATAATGCCCAACCTACCTGGCCATTGGCTGCCGCTAATGAGCTGGTAAAAAAGACTATCAATGAAGGTTCGGTTGATAAATCAAAAGTCTATATCACTGGTCTTTCAATGGGCGGAATGGGAACTTTTGAATCTGTTTACCGTAATCCAGATATGTATGCTGCAGCTTTACCTATCTGCGGTGGTGGTGATGTAAAAAATTATGATAAACGTGTCGCTAAAACGGCCTTCTGGGTTTTCCATGGGGCAGCGGATGCAATAGTTAACGTCAAGCTTTCACAGCAAATGGTGGATAAACTCAAAGCCTTAAAAGCAGAAGTAAAATATTCTGAATACCCCGGCGTAAATCACAATAGTTGGGATAATGCATTTGCTGAAAAAGATTATTTGAACTGGATGTTGCAGCACAAGAAAAAATAATTTATGAACCAGGTCATAAAATTTAACACATGAAAAGAAAACAATTCATTCAATCATCCGGTGCTGCATTACTTGGCAGCATGCTTTTGCATAATAAAGCCCTTGCTTCACTGGCAAATTTGGCTTATGGAAAATCTATGGGTCTTCAACTATTCACTTTCTTTAATGAGATCGATAATGATGCACAGTTTACCCTGACACAGAGCTTGTGGAAGCGGTAGGACACTCCTGTACTTTCTATGCATTGCTTATCAGTGTAATGTTGTTGAAGTGTGCGACGCAAGGAACGATGCCATGAAAAGCTACTGCCGGTTATCAAACAAAAAACTTCTCATGATAAAAACAATCGCAATGAAAAATTTTTCTTTCATCATTTTTACCCCAGTCTTATTATTATCATCAACAGTTTTTGGGCAAACCTGGACCGAAAAAACAAACGGTACAATTTCCACAGTCACAAATAAGGGCGGTCAGACATTGGGTTATTCAACAAAGTCTGGTATAAAGATCATTACTGTTGGTGGTTTTGCATTCAAAGACCTTAACAAAAATGGCAAGCTGGATAAATATGAAGACTGGCGATTGCCGGTTGATATTCGTGCTAAAGACCTGGCATCACAAATGTCGGTGGAACAAATTGCAGGATTGATGCTGTATAGCAGGCATCAGCCTATTCCTGCCGGTGGACGAGGACCATTTGCAGGCACATATAATGGAAAAGTTTTTGCAGAAAGCGGAGCAAAGGCATCTGACCTAAGTGATCAGCAAAAAGAATTTCTGACAAAAGATAATCTTAGGCATGTACTGGTTACTTCTGTGCAAAGTCCTGATGTTGCCGCTGAATGGAACAACAATGTGCAGGCACTCGTAGAAGGAATTGGGTTAGGCATTCCGGCCAACAACAGTTCGGACCCAAGACATGGGACTGTTGCCAATGCTGAATTCAATGCCGGTGCGGGCGGATCGATCTCTATGTGGCCGGGATCGTTGGGGCTTGCCGCTACTTTTGATCCAACAATCGTAAGAAGATTTGGAGAAATCGCTTCACAGGAATACCGGGCGTTGGGGATTACAACAGCACTTTCTCCCCAAGTAGATATTGCGACCGACCCAAGATGGAATCGTACAAGCGGCACTTTTGGAGAGAACCCCTATTTATCCGCTGATATGGGACTGGCTTATGTTGACGGGTTTCAAACATCGGTTGGTAAAAAAGAAATTGCGGATGGATGGGGATACAATAGTGTAAATGCAATGGTGAAGCATTGGCCGGGTGGTGGTAGTGGGGAAGCTGGCCGTGATGCACATTATGGTTTTGGAAAGTTCGCCGTTTACCCCGGAAATAATTTTACAGGACACTTTATCCCGTTTACTGAAGGCGCTTTTAAATTAAAGGGAAAAACAAAAATGGCTTCTGCAGTGATGCCTTATTATACGATCAGCTATAACCAGGATAAAAAAAATAAAGAAAACGTTGCGAATAATTATAGCTCCTATATCATTAAGGACCTGCTTCGAAAAAAATACAAATATGATGGAGTGGTTTGTACCGATTGGCTCGTCACGGGCGATGAAACAGCCGTTGATGTATTTATCACTGGTAAACCATGGGGAGTTGATAGTTTAACGATCGCACAACGTCATTACAAAGTATTGATGGCAGGAGTAGATCAATTCGGTGGGAATAATGAAATGGGACCGGTGATCCAAGCATATAATATCGGAGTAAAAGAACATGGCGAAAAATTCATTCGTGCAAGATTTGAAGAGTCGGCTGTACGGTTGTTGAAAAATATTTTTCGTACAGGCTTATTTGAAAATCCTTATCTCGATCCCTTCGAATCAAAAAAGATTGTGGGTAACGCAGACTTCATGCAAGCAGGCTACGAAGCACAGTTAAAATCAATAGTGTTATTGAAAAACAAAAAAATGGTTTTGCCATTACAAAAAAATAAAACGGTATATGTACCTAAGAAGTATACGCCAGCAGGCAGAAATTTTCTGGGTGTGGAAACCCCTGAAAAATTAGATTATCCTATAAACATGAATATTGTAAAAAAATATTTTAATGTGACCGACAATCCTGATGAAGCAGACTATGCGTTGGTCTTTATCGACAGTCCCAACAGTGGCCTTGGCTATGATAGCGAAGAAGCAAAAAAAGGTGGAACGGGTTATGTGCCTATCAGCTTACAATATGGCGAATATATTGCAACCGATGCACGAGATGTAAGCATTGCAGGTGGAGATAAGTTTGAAAAATTTACCAATCGTACTTACAAAGGCAAATCTGTAAAAGCAATCAACATCACGGATCTTGGAATGGTGACTGAAACTTATACAAAGATGAAAGGCAAGCCAGTCATTGTTTCAATAAATATGCAAAATCCAATGGTTTTCTCCGAGTTTGAAGAACAGGCCGATGCTATCCTTGTGAATTTTGGCGTGCAGGGCCAGGCGATGCTGGATATATTAACCGGCGCTGTTGAACCCTCTGGTTTATTACCAATGCAAATGCCCGCTGATATGCAAACAGTGGAAAAGCAATTTGAAGA
>CBFGXP010000040.1:0-22286 GCA_965652775.1 uncultured bacterium | reverse complement strand
TTAGCTGAAGTATCAGCTTTCCCGTTTTTTACCATACTGGTTCGGCTAAATTGAAATTGAGCGCAAAGTTAATAAGTTCTTTTTAAAAAATGAGCAATAACAGCTTGTAAATCAGCAAAAGTGGTACAACTTCAAATCCGATAATATATAAAAGGAAATGAAAAGAGTTGAGCTTTACCTCTTTACGTATTGCACCATATGATAAAATAAACCTGTAAATGAGAAGCAACCCTATTCCAAACCAGGAAATAATCATCGCAGATCCATTGAGAGGATCTGTCGCAAAAGCCAATAATGGCAAAAAAGGTAAAAGAAAAACCCCTAATATCTTATTTATGATAAAAACGATAAATATATAGGCATCCGTAGCATTGGTTACATTAAAAAGCCACCCCGTAATTTTTAGTCCAATAAATTTTACAATATAAATTGATGCCAGCGCAATCGAACAATAGAGGTATTGCAACCAAAAGTTCTCCGCAATCGAAAGTTGAAAATATTGGAGAATAAAACTAAGATAAAGGCCTGCAGATAAAACAAAAAAACCATTCATACATACGGAAGGCAGTGGTGACTGAAGCAATTGCTCCTGCGTTTGCCTTTGTTTTAATGTGGTTCTGAAGAAAACACGGAAAAGATCATAAAAATATTTAGCAAAAATCCGTCGCATTAAGCCAAACAGGATCAATAGAAAAATTAGATAATAGAACAAGTATTCCTTACCCGAAAAAATCTTTTTGTCTCCCTCTTTCAATTCTTGAGCGGGTAGCTTTTCTGCTATTATTTTTTTTTGAACTGAATCAGCAAATTGCCGGGCCAATTGCAAAGAATCCTGTATGCGGAGCGAGTCTTTTATTCGTAAACTATCAGTCTTGAAAATCAAGGAATCATTTATATTTCTCGGCCGTTGAACTTTTACCCTGTTGACCTTTGGTATTACAGAATCCGTACGCAAACTATCCCTTTGATTGGTCGTAGAGTCCGTTTGAGCTGGAACGTCAGTTGAAAACAAACAAATAAAAAACAAAAGTGAGTAGAGGTGCTTCATTCGAAACGCAAAAGTATTAAAGTGTTTATCTTATTAAAAAGAAAAAAGATTTCTAAAAATAATTTACAAATCCAAAGTGAATCTTTGACTGTCTCAGATTGAATGGCGTATCATCTCTTTTGCCTACGGCCCAGGCAAGATTAAAAATCCCGGCCTTTGTTTCCAATGCGAGTCCAAGCCCGGTGCCAAAATATGTATGACTGTATTTTGAATGCTGGCTATTATTTCTTGCCCATCCACCATCAACAAACCCAAAGAAGAATGAATTCAACCCGATCAAATAACGATATTCCAAAGTGCCAACAACATACTGCGATACATATTGACTTTCTTCATCAAAACCGCGCAACAGTTTATATCCGCCGATCTGGAAAAGCTCGTTTCTGAAAATATTATCGCTGAAAATAGCTCCTCCGTTTAGGCCAGTTTTAAATGTCCCTTGTTTTCCAATTGGAAAATATTTTCCAATGGAACCCATCATTCTTAATAGATAGGAATTTAATTTTATTGTATCATACAAAGTACCGTAGTCAAATGATGGATCAGATGGATCTTTTAATTCCAGTATCTCATTATTTTTTTTGATCTTCTTTGATCCTGCAGAACCACCTAACCGATATTCATGGCCGCTGCGTGGATTGAGGCGATAATTAGTTTTACTTTTTTCATATTCTAAACCAACAGACAATGAGCTGACATCGGCAATATCAGGTAATGTTTTTGTGGCAATTACAAATGCATCATTAATGCCACCCTGGCTAATAATAGTTTGAAAATGCTGCAGGAAAATTTTCCCTGATTCTGATTCTGAAATAACATAACTGCCACCAATATTTAAGTTTATATTCAGATAACTGCTATCCTTGCGAAGCATATCAAAAGAAAAATTAACGCCTACAGGTGAGTTAAATAAAAAAGGATGTTGATAATAGATATTGAGTCGCGGAGATTTTACCTGTAATTGCTGCCAGTTAAGGCCCAAGGCCTCTCCGCCGCCAAAGGCGTTTCGAAGGTGAATGTTTGCTTCACCGGTTATCAGTAATTTTTTTGATGAAAGCTGATCATTGTTTGGCAAAAAACCAACAATCGCATTCACCTGGCTGCTTTTCTTTTGTTTTAAATATAAATTCAAAACAGAACCAGTTCCAAGCAAACTCATATTAGAGGGTTGTTCTTCTTCTACAAAACTTAATTCCCGGAGCTTTTTTGAAATACCTATCAATTTTTCGCGATTATATGTACTACCATTGGGTATTTCAAGATAACGCTGTAAAAACTCGTTAGAAATCTTAGCACTGCCATAAACACGAATGCTGTCAATTTTATAAAGTGGGCCTTTATCTATTATAAGATTTGCTGTAACACTATCGTCGGTAAGATTAATACTGTCAAGAAAAATTTTCCCAAAAGGATATCCATTGTTTTCAAGGTAAACAAGCATCCTTTCCTTGAGTGCTTTTAGCTGATCAAAGTTGATTGGTTTATTGGCAAATAATTTTTCGTTCCACCCTGAATTTGCCAGTACTTCCGGATCCGCAACCGCTGTATTTATATGAGCCCACTTATACTGCTGGCCAAGATAAACCACCAATCTGGCTGATGTAGTATCAAAATAAACACTATCAAGAGAAGCGGCTACGAATCCTTTTGCCTGCAATAGCGAAGGAAGTTTACTAACATACTCTATACAGTTAAGCCGGGTAGGAAATTCTGTTTGCAGCCCAATCTCATTTTTTAGAAACTCCGGGGATTTGTCAACTGACCTTGCATTTAAAGAATAATTCGATTGTCCACGAGAAATACTTTGTAATAAAATAATAAATAAGAACAGCATGGCTGCAGGCAGATGGCGTTGTATTTTTGCAGAATTAGTCATTCAAAGGATATCCAAAAATATTTTATTTGGCCGGGATTTATATACATATTCCTTTTTGCAAACAAGCTTGTCATTACTGTAACTTTCATTTTTCGACTTCATTGCGGTATAAAAACGAATTGATGGGAGCTTTATTGAAAGAAACAGTACTGCAAGAAAATTATTTGGCGAGCGAATTGGTTGACACCATCTATTTTGGCGGAGGAACACCATCCTTATTGCAAACTGAAGATCTAAGATTGCAGATTGAGAAACTGAAACAGACTTACCCCATTTCACACGATGCGGAAATTACCCTTGAAGCAAATCCAGATGACATTGATGAAGAAAAGATAAGCGGCTGGAAAAAAATTGGCATAAACCGGCTCAGCATTGGCATTCAAAGTTTTTTTGATGAAGACCTGTTATGGATGAACCGCACCCACAATTCGCGACAGGCAATTGACAATTTACATCTGGCAATTGAGCAATTTGACAATATAACTATTGATCTCATTTATGGTCATCCGCTCCTTACCGATGAAAAATGGAAAGAAAATGTAGAGAAAGTAATTACATTGAACATTCCCCACATTTCCGCCTATGCACTTACAGTTGAACCAAAAACTCCTTTGGAAAAATTAATACTCCAAAAAAAGAAAGAAAATATTCAACAGGAGAAACAAGCAGAACATTTTTTATTGCTTATACAATGGCTTGAAGATGCCGGCTATGAACACTATGAAATCTCTAATTTTTCAAAACCCGGCTTTCGCAGCAGGCACAATTCAGCTTACTGGCAGGGGAAAACTTATCTTGGTCTTGGGCCGTCAGCACATTCATTTGACGGCAAAAGCCGGCAATGGAATGTTTCCAACAACAATATTTATATCGAATCACTTGCAAAAAATAAGGTTCCATTTGAAAAAGAGATATTGACTGTTACTCAACAAATGAATGAATACATCATGACATCATTGAGGACTTCGGATGGTTTGGATTTACAAAGAGTCTGGAGCCAGAAGTCGGGAGTCGGGAATCACGATCTCATGGCCAGGAGCCAAAAATTTATAGATGAAGGCAAAATGATCTTAAAAGAAAATAAATTGATCCTGACAAAAACAGGAAAATTATTTGCTGATGGAATTGCTTCCGACCTCTTTGTAACGGCGATCTAAACCAATGTTTCTTCTATCTGTTGAAACCCTTTGTCCGGAGAGAGTTGTTCCCACAAAATTTTATATATCGTTTCGGCAATGGGCATTTCAGCTTTTACATTCTTATTAATAATATAGATACTTTTCGAAGCATTATACCCTTCTGCAACCATATTTAGTTCTACCTGGGCAGACTTTACCGTGTACCCTTTGCCGATCATTTTTCCGAATGTACGGTTGCGGCTATATAAGGAGTAGCATGTCACCAGCAGATCGCCAAGATAAACTGAAGCGGCATAGTTTGCTCTTCTTTTATGTGTTACCGGGTCTTCACCTTCATGTTTTCCGACTTCGATATTATGAATGCCAACATTGCGAAGGAAACCAGCCATTTCATCAGCGCTATTGGCAATTAATACGCTTAAAAAATTATCACCATATTCAAGGCCATGCGCAATCCCGGCGCCGAGTGCATAAATGTTTTTAAGGATCGCAGCGAACTGTACGCCATATATATCATCATTCACCACTGTGTTCAGATAATCATTTTTAAAATATGCGGCAATGTCAACAGCAGTTTCTTCATCCGCCCCTGAAAATGTGAGATAGGACAGTTTTTCAGCCGCTACTTCTTCGGCATGACAGGGACCCATGATTGTGAAATAATCTCTCAACCCAACATTGAATACCCTCTCCAGGTAGTCATTTAATAAAATGTTATCCTGTGGAATAATGCCTTTAACTGCTGAAATGATCTTTTTCCCTTCAAAATCTTTTTTTGATAACTCTTTCAAAGTATCCGCCACATAAGCTGATGGCGTTGCAATAATAATGTGATCAGAAGCACCAAAGACGTTGGAAACATTTGTATCCAGGTCCAGTAAGGAAGTATCAAAAATCACAGAGTTTAAATAATTAGGGTTTTGCTTGTGTTTACTGATGGACTCGGTCATTGCATCAGTTCTAACCAGCCAGTTAATATGATGATGGTTGTCTGTAAGAATTTTCGCCAGTGCTGTTGCCCAACTTCCGCTGCCAATGATGCCAAACATAATACAGAACCAGGATTTACAGGATTATTAAAGATTATGAGGAAATAATGACCATCCAAAATTTAAACCAATTCCTTGAAATAAAATTAAGTGAATTCTTATTTTAAACATCAAAATAAAAAAGAGTCTTGATTTCTCAAGACTCTCCCAAATTTCCTTTTAATCCTTTCAAATCACAATAATCGCGGTTCTTAATTCTCAAACAATTTTTCCTTTGGTACGACTTTTACTACGGTTCCCTCTTTTAATGTTTTACTAATAGCATTAAATGGCCCTGTGATAATTTCATCACCCTCAGCCACGCCTTCTTTTATTTCAATGTAGTTAATATCCTGTATATCTGTTTTTACTCTTACCTTTTTGACTTTACCATCTTTTTGTACCACAAAAACTATTTCTTCAAGTTCATCACTGTCTACCGCAACATTTTCTTCTGTATTCCCTTCTGCCTTTTGCTTTTTCTCCTCCTCTTTCTTTTTATCGGCTATTGTTTTATCACTTCCGATCACTCTCGTTGTAACGGAATTGATAGGAACTGCCAATACATTTTCCCTCCGCTTGGTTTTAATATCAGCACTGGCATTCATACCGGGACGAAAAGGGAAGCTCTTTGGTTTTGTCGGATCAATAAGATCAATATAGGAACTCTTATCCAGCCGGATCCTTACTTCATATTGAGTTACATCGGTACTGGTTAATGCACTTGCGGATAAACCGCCTTTTGTACTGCTTGCAATTTGAGTTACCACTCCTTTAAACTTTCTGTTATTATAAGCATCCACTTCCACATCGGCGCTATCGCCAAGGTGCACTTTTACCACATCATTCTCCCCCACGTCCACTCTTACTTCCAAGACACTCATATCAGCAACACGCATCATTTCTGTGCCAATGCTAAAACTATTTCCAGCTACTCTTTCGCCTTTTTTAATAAGCAAGGAAGAGATCACGCCGTTCATTGGAGCCACCAGCGTTGTTCGGCCCAAATTCTTATTTGCCGAGCTTAAGCCAGTTTGTGCTCCCTGCACACCTGCCTGCAATCCTTTTATATTTTGTTTTGCTGCATTATAATTAGCCTGTGCTGATTTATAAGTTGTCTCATACCCTTCAAACTCTGCCCGGGAGATCACTTTATCATCATACAATTTTTTATTTCGATCATAGGCTTGCTTTGCCTGGTCAAGCGATGCCTGTAATGCTTCAAGAGCTGCCTTGCTATTCTCCACTACCGCAGCAGACTGGTTGACACGGGAAGCCGCTTCATCTCTCTGCAGCGCATATATATCGGCAAAAATTCTTGCCAGCACCTGTCCTTTTTTCACACTGTCGCCTTCCTCTACATTCAATTCTACAACTTCGCCCGAAATATCCGGGCTGATCTTTACTTCAACCTCAGGATATACTTTACCGCTTGCGTTTACGGTTTCGATAATTGTCCGGCGGCTTGCTTTTTCTGTCGAAACTTTTACACCTTCATCTTTATTACCAGCAAGCATTTTAAATCCTACCAGCAGAACGATCACCCCAAGCAACCCGAACAATATCCATTTAACAGTTTTACTCATTTTAGTAACCCCCATCTCCGCCGTGGCGGAGAGTATTTGATGATTAAAATTTATTTCAAACCTTAGCTTTATCCCAAAAGCCCCTTTTAGGGGTTTGGGATTCACAACTTAATCCCCTGTCCTTTAAAATACTCAAGCAACTTCATCTTAAAAATATAATCGTATTGTGAATACAAAGCTTGTATCTGCGCCGTCAAAAAGTTATTCTGGCTGTTAATGAGATCAAAAGTCGATAACAGGTTTTGGGCGTATCTTCTTTGCGCATAGTCATAAGACTTCGCTGACGTCTGAACACTTTTTTTGTCCGCATTGTATTTCTGCATGGATGACGTAGCATCATTATACGCTTTGTAAATATTCTGCTTTAGGGTCTGGTTATCCAGTTCTCTGGTCAGTTCCCATTGTCTTACCTGGAGTTTTGTTCTTTCCCAGTTGGCACGGGCAGAATGACCGTTGAAAATGGGAATGTTTAAACCGATTCCAATATTCTGCCTGAGGTTTGTGTTTATCTGGCTTCCAAAAGGGGTAGCTCTTTCGCCGATTTGAATAACAGTTGGAGCAAACACATCGTAGGTAGTAGGCCCGATCGTTACATAAGCCTTTGTTGTTTCGTCCGGACCCGGCCCGAATTCAGGCCTTTTGACATTCACGTAACTGGTGCCGATGCCTCCAAAAGCAGTGATCTGCGGATACATTTGGCCTTTTGCAACTTCAACATCTTTTTTCGCAGATAGGAGACGAAGGTCAATCACTTTATTTTGCGGAAGATTTTTTAATGCCATCGCATAAACTGCCTCTGGCTGCAGATCCGCCAAACTTTCAACCGGCACTTTATCTACCGATGGCGATTCGATATCAAAGGCAACACCAGCATCAAGATTAAGCAATGCTTTCATCTGCAGAATAAATTGCTGAACACTTGCTTCTGCAGTTATAAGTGATGAGCTGTCGCGGCTAAGCTGTGCTTCGAGTTCAGCTGCGTTCAACTCTGGTAAAGCTCCGGCATCAACTCTTTTCCTTGTATTACTTAATTGCTCAGTAGTTGTCCCTATCTGAACTTTTATGAGGTTTGCCTGTTCTTTTGCCAGCAGTATTTGTAAATAAGCAACTGCCACATTCAAGGCAATATCATCCTGCACCTTTAATACCTGTGCTTGGTCAGCTTCATTAGACAGCTTGTTACTTTCAATCGTATTCTTTCTCACGAACCAATTGAATAAAGTCACTCCCGATTGAAGACTGAAGCTGGAACTTAAAAAATTGTTATCCTCAAGTACACCGGTTGCCGGGTTTTCCGAACGCCCAAATTGATAGCCGGTACTGTTTTGAAAATTTAGAGATGGGTAACGTGCACTTTTACTTTGCTTATAAGTTACATCAGAAAAACGTGTTTGCAGGTCTGCCTGTTTTACAGAAATGTTATTCTCAATTGCATACTGCACACACTTTACCAAATTCCATTTTTCCTGAGCTTGTGATGCAGCGGTCATAACTATAATGGCCAGTAAAAAAAGACATCTTTTAAACATGCCGCAAAAATAAGAGAATTGATTTTCTCAGTGACCGATTTATGACAAACGGGTCGATAATTATTAGCTTAATTTTCCCAATGCCTGCTTCAAATCTTTGATCAAATAATCCGCCTCTTCCAAACCAACGTACAGGCGTACGAATCGATGCCCGGGATTCGAGGGATCAAAATCTGAAACCGGGATTCCGGAACATTTAGGGATCACCAAACTCTCATGCCCGCCCCAGCTTACTGCCATCATGATATGTTGAAGGCCTTCGCAGAAATTTATAATGTCTTCCCTTTTGCTTGTTTTCAGAACCATCGTCATAAGTCCGCAGGCTCCTGTCATTTGTATTTTTGCCAATTCAATCTGGGGGAACGATTCATCAAATGGAAAGATGACGGATTCAATTTTTGGATGTTGTTTTAGAAAATTCAACACCTCACGTGAAGATTTGGTGATACGGTCGAGACGTGCTGGCAGTGTTCTTAACCCGCGGATCAGCAACCATGCATTAAAAGGCTGAATGCCGCTGCCAATATTTAAGTATTCGCTGTCAAAGATTTTTTTAATCATCACCTGGCTCCCACTTAATACTCCCCCCAATGTATCGCTATGTCCACCGAGATACTTGGTTGCTGTCTGCATCGCCATATCAACTCCCATTTCAATTGGCTTTTGGTAGAGCGGTGTGCAATAACTGTTATCAATAAAAGTTGTTATGCCTTTTGATCTTGCCAACAAAGCAACTTCCTTTATTGGTTGTAATGCAAAATCCCAACTGTTTGGAGATTCGAGGTAATACAAAGTTGTGTTGTTTCTGGTTGCCAGTTCCCAGTTGCTGGTTTTTGTGCCATCTATATATGTAGTGGTTATTCCGAATCTCGGAAGGATCACATCAAACATCCTTTCGGCCCATGTGTATGGAGCTCTTACTGATACAATATGATCCCCCGATTTTACATTGGCAAGTACCCCGGCAAAGATGGCGGCTGCCCCGCTATTGAAAACGAGACAATCTTCTGCTCCATCTAAAGCTGCCAGTTTTTTCCTTAATATCTCCACTGTTGGATTTAAACCACGGCTGTAGAGATAACCGCCCATCTCATCTTCCAAACCTTTGCTTAAATCTGCAACTGTTTTAAAAGCAAAATTGCTGGTCTGTGCTATCGGGGGCGAAACAGCATTAAAATAATTTTCCCTTTCCTCACCTAACTCATTTAATATAAAAGAAAGATCCATGCTAGGTTTTTTGTTTTTTTGTTCCACGGGTTATAAAATAGATCAGCATAAAAAGTAGTATGGAACCGATCCCTATCATTGCGTACTGGGGCGTATTTATCGCAATACTTGCGGCGACGAATACATAAGCAGCAATAAATACAACCGGCATCAACGGGAAAAGTTTCATCGTATAAATGCCGGTGCCGTCAAGATGTTTTGTTCGTTTTCTTAAAATAAAAATCGTGGCTGCAGAAAAGGCCATACCGAATGAATCAAGAAAAATAGTAAAGCTTAATATTTTGTCAAACGTATCTGCTAAAAACAAAACAATAACACACATAGCAGCAAATACTGTAAGACTTACCGTCAGCACATCTTTTTTCTCGTCTTTCTTTTTAAAAGCAGCCGGTAATATACCGTCCACACTCATAGCATACATTACACGGGGATTGCTGAGCAATAAAACATTCACATAAGCAAGTACCGCAAGAAATAAGAGAATTGATATCACATATTTTCCCGGCTGACCAAACATTTTTTCAGCCACAATGGAGGCAATACCTTTTGAGGTTTTTAATTCTTCAAATCCTATGATTTTATAATAAGCAAAGCTGACGAGCAGGTACAATACAATAATTACGAGTATGCCGATAAAAATGCCGCGCGGAATTGTCTTGCGTGGGTTGTCAATTTCTTCACCAAAGTTGATGGTTTGCTGGTAACCGCCATAGGTAAATGATACAGCGATCAATGCAATTCCAAAAGATTTTACATAATCATTCCATGAGGGGTCAGGAACAATGGTTGCTATGGTTTGCGAAGCATAGTTAGCCGGGAAAAAAAGTGAGCTGATAAGCAAAACAACCAGCCCGATCTTTATGATCATTAGAACATTTTGTGTCCGGGAACTCATTCTCAATCCCATCAGGTTTACGCCATAAAAAAGTATAATCGCCGCCATAGCGATCAGTGCCTTTACAAAGGATGAGGGCTCCGTAGTAAAAAGGACCTGCGAAATATATTCACTTCCTATCAAGGCAACACCGGAAAGTGATGCAGCATTGGAAATAAGGATAATGCAGTTAATGGCAAAAGCGATGGATGGATGATAACACTCGGCAAAAATTTTATAATATCCGCCCGTTACCGGGAACCGGGAACCGATCTCGGCATACGTCAATGCCCCGCATAAAGCAATAATTCCCCCGGCAACCCACGCAAAAAAGAAAACGTTTGGTGTTAATGCTGCCCGTGCTGCGTCTGATGATGTTCTGAATATCCCTAAACCTATTACCAGCCCGATAACGATCATCGTCAAGGAAAAAAGATTCAGCTTATTTGACTTCATGGGCGGAAGATAAAGAATAATGAGATTAACTTTACCCTCCTGTCTTTTATGAAACATCTTTTTATAACCATAGTACTTTTATTACAGATATTTTTTTTAGAAGCACAGCAGCCCGTTGTGGATTCGTCGCAAACATTGCAGGAAATAACTGTGAAAGCTTATGAGCAAAACCGGAGACTGATGCAGGTGCCAGCGGCAATAGCTGTAGTCGGCCAACCTCAACTATTAAGTTTTAATAATACTAATATTTTACCTGCCCTGAACACTAAGCCCGGAATAAGAATGGAAGAACGTTCGCCGGGAAGTTACAGATTGAATATTCGCGGTAGTTCGTTGCGTTCACCATTTGGCGTACGTAATGTAAAAACTTATTATAATGATATTCCATATACCGATCCGGGTGGTAATACTTATTTAAATCAATTAGGATTTTATAATATTCAATCTGCCGAAGTAATTAAAGGACCTGGCAGCAGTTTGTATGGGGCAGGCACCGGTGGCGTTTTATTATTAAAAACAAACCAGTCAAACTGGTACTCCGGCCTTTCATTTGATTTTAGTGCCGGCAGTTTTGCATTGAATAACCTGAATACAAATCTTAGGCTCGGGACGGATGCATTTCAAAATACAATCAACTATCTGCAGTTGTCTTCCAACAGTTATCGTGATCACTCAGAACTTGACCGCAAAGTTTTTACATGGGATCTTAATGCTACCCTTTCTGATAAAAGTAAAATCACTACGCATTTTCTCTGGGGCGATCTCTTTTATCAAACTCCCGGCGCATTGACCCTTTCTGAATATATGACGAACCCGAAGGGCGCAAGACCGCGGGTGGGTCCAATACCGGGTGCCTCTGAAAACAAGGCAGCCATTTTTCAAAAAATATTTTTAACCGGTATCAGTTTTAATCAAAAATTTTCAGCGCATTTACAAAACACTACATCATTTTACGGGGCGTCGACACGATTATTGAATCCTACGATCCGCAATTATGGGCGAACTAATGAACCACACACTGGTGGTCGTACATTTTTTCAATTCGACAAAAGAATCAATGACGGATCAAACTTAAACGTTGTCGCCGGTGTTGAATTCCAACAAGGAATATCATCCGTTAGAATTTATTCAAACAAAAGCGGGAACCCGGATACATTGCAAACGGATGATGAGATCAACAATCGTGTTTTTTTTGCCTTTGCGCAATCAACCCTTGAACTTCCAAAGAATTGGTTCATTACTGCGGGTGCCAGTATTAATTCCCAGAATCTGAGTATTATCCGTCTTTCAACTTCGCCGGTTATTGAACAAAAAAGAAAATATGAAAATGAATTAGCTCCCCGGTTAGCAATTTTGAAGCAATTGAAAAGATCACTATCTGTTTATGCAAGTGTTGCGAGAGGATTTTCTCCGCCCACAACAGCGGAACTTCTTCCATCAAGTGGCATTATCGCTACGGATCTCGATCCTGAAGATGGGATCAATTATGAAGCAGGCTTTCGTGGCAGTTTCAATCGCGGCAGGATTTATTTTGATGTCAATGGATTTTATTTTGGATTGAAAAATACGATTGTGCAAAGAAGAGATGTAAATGGGGGTGACTATTTTGTAAATGCAGGGAGCACAAAACAAATAGGGCTTGAAACTTTTTTATCGTGGCACCTACTATCCAATTCCCAAAACCTGGTTTCTGATCTTAAGGTCTGGTTAAGCCATACATGGAATGATTTTACCTATGAAGATTTCAAACAGGTTACTACAGACTTCTCTGGCAAAAAGCTTCCCAGTGTACCGCCACAAGTATTTGCAGCAGGCGTTGATCTTACAACAAAACCGGGCGTTTATTTAAAGCTCAACTATTACTATGCTGACCAAATTCCTTTGAATGACGCTAATACTGAATATGCATCTTCGTACAATTTATTAGGGGCAAGAACCGGGTGGAAGAAACCTCTTCATCCAAAAGTGTTGATGGAATTGTTCTTTGCGCTAGATAATATTCTTGACGTACAGTATAGCCTGGGAAATGATATCAATGCTTTTGGCGGAAGATATTATAATGCTGCTACCCCTTTCAATTTTGCCGGTGGTATTGCATTGCATTTTAATTTTAAATGATTGTGTCTAAAATTATTCTTGTATTCAAAACTTGTCTCCCTACATTTGCCTCCGATTTGGTTCTTTGATTAATTATTGCTGCATAGAAATTCTGCAGTATAAGAGTGCGACGCAAGGGACGCTGAAAAGAATTACTTGTGTCAGGCACATAATAATTAACGAGATTAAAAGGGAAGTCAGTCAGAATCTGACGCTATCCCCGTAGCTGTAATCTCCATTAAAGTTGTGAATCTTCATGCCACTGTCGCCAAGACGGGAAGGCTTCAACAACGGAGTAAGCCAGAAGACCTGCCAGATCATAAATAATTTTTTGCTTTCGGGTGAAAGGCAAGAGATGTAATCGTCGCAAGGCTTTTATATTTCTAACTTTTTTTCGGAAGCAGTCACACAAAAACTTTTTTGAATGAAAAAGAAATTTTTGATCGTGGCTGCTGCTTTCATTGGCAGCCAGCTATCGGCACAACTCGTCCCGGCCATCCGTGAACAGGACACTTCACTATTAGATGAGGTAGTGATCACAGCCAACAAGTATCCCAACAAAACTTCACTAACGGGAAAAGTAGTTACGATCATTACAAAAGAGCAACTGGAACGAAGCGGCGGAAAAGATCTTTCGCAGATCTTAACTGAACAAGCAGGTGTGTACATCGGTGGTGCCAATAGCAATGCGGGTAAAGACAAAAGCTTGTACCTGCGTGGCGCAAGAGTTGATCATACGTTGATAACAATCGATGGCGTTCCGGTGTATGATCCAAGTGGTATCGGTAGCAATTTTGATATTCGCAATCTCCCGATCGATCAAATTGAACGAATCGAAATTTTAAAAGGAAGTCAATCGACATTGTATGGCAGCGATGCAATTGCAGGTGTGATAAATATTATTACAAGGAAAGTCGGGATAAAACCATTTGCAGGGAACGGTTTGCTGAGCTATGGGAGTAATAATAGTTTTAGAGGGAATGCAGGTATCAATGGAAAGTCAGGTATGATCGATTATAATCTTGCATTGTCAATTTTTGATACAAAAGGGATTAATGAAGTAATAAGCAATACCGGCGGCGAAGATCAAGATGGATTTCAGCAAAAAAGTTTACAGGCTGGGATTGGTTTACAACCCACAAAGAATATACATATCCAGCCTTATTTCCGGTACAATAAAATAGATGGTGAGATTGACCAGGGAGCGTTTACAGATGAACTTGATTACACCTATACGCAAAAAAGTTACCAGGCCGGAGTTAGAAATGAATTTTTATTCGACAAAACAAAACTGAATGTTTTATATAATTATAATCATATTGACAGATTGTATATAGATGATTCTGTGAAAAGTCAGAATGGATTTGATAAGTATTCCCGCGGGTCCTATAAAGGAGGTGAACATTTTATTGATGCCTATATAACAACACCTGTTGGTGGTGGTTCCTCTAAATTGACAGCCGGCGCCGATTTCCGAACATCGAATACTACCCAGGAGTATTCTTCCGTAGGTTTCTTTGGACCTTACACAACCATATACTCTGCCGATAGCCTGCATCACAACCAACTAGCACTTTATGCTGCCTTGAATGTAAATGCAAAAACAGGATTTAATCTTGAATTAGGCAACCGGCTTAATATTCATTCATCCTTTGGAAGCAATTATGTTTTTAATATTAACCCTTCTTATTTACTGAATAGCAAATTCAAGTTATTTGCAAATGTTTCTTCCGGTTATCGTACCCCATCACTCTATCAATTGCTTTCCGAATATGGTAATAAAGACCTGAAGCCTGAATCAGCATATACTTTTGAAGGTGGGGCTCAGTATTTTTCCGCAAATAATAAATTCTCCGGTCGTTTAACGGGATTTAAACGGGATGTAAAGGATGTTATTTTCTTTTATTTTAATCCTTCAACTTTTCAATCGCAATACATTAACCAGGATAAACAAAAAGATCATGGAGCCGAGCTCGAGCTTTTATTTAAGCCAACAAAAAATATTTCTCTAAAGGCATTTTACAGCTTTGTCGACGGGAATATCACTACTGTCCAAAATGGCAAAGACACAACTTATTTTAATTTGATCCGCAGACCAAAACATAGTGCGGGATTGAATGCCGGTATTAAATTGAATGAGAAATTATTTGTCAGCACAAACCTTTCATGGTTTGGCAAAAGGGAAGATGCTTATTTTGATGGAACGACGTTTCAAACTGTGAATGTGACATTAGATAGCTATCTGCTGCTGGATGTATATGCTGAATACGGTTTCTATAAAAACAAATTGAAACTATTTGCTGATCTCAGAAATGTTTCAAACAGTAAATACAGCGAAACAGCTGGCTTCAACACACTTGGATTTAATGGTTATGGCGGTATACGATATAATTTCTAATGTTCCTGCCAAACATGCCACCCCGATTAAATCGGGGTGGCATGTTTCATTACATTTGCGCAAAAAAAACGGTAATGGAATTCAATTTCCAGGAATTTCTTACGCTGTTTGTAGCGATAGATGTTGTAAGGTGGCAGTAAGAAAGTTTTTCGGTGTAATTTTGCTGGCTGTTGTTGAAATAGTAAAAGTTGAAGATTAAGTGTTACATAAGTTTCAACCTTCAATTTCAACTTTCAATTTTTTGGTCCCGTAGTACAATGGATAGTACGCAGGTCTCCGGAACCTGATATCCCAGTTCGATTCTGGGCGGGACTACCATTTATGTTTAAAATTAAATAAGCAGAGTGTAATTACCCTGCTTATTTAATTTCCATAGCGGTCAGACATGATCAATGATTTTCATTAGGTACTTTTTTCTCCATATCTTCTACCTGCTTAATGAATTTTCCTATCAAAGGATCATTATATGATCCGTAAGCATCCATTAGTGTTCCTTTGCTCCCGTCATTCAATTCGATAGCGTACAGGATAGAATTATCAGCAGGATCGCTTGCTCCTTCAAAACGGAAAAAATTCTTGATATGAACCTGGTTGGGTTTATAATGTTTACCGCTTTCGGAGAGTAACCCTTCTTCGTCCACTTTAAAATTGCCGGTATATCCGTCGGCCACCAGCTTGTTCACACAACCAGCCAGCGTATTCATTGTTCCTGATGTAGATTGTTGTTGCATACAAATCATATCTCAAAAAACCTACCAGATTATAAGTGCCACACTCTGATATGATTAAAAAGGGGAGATTTTAAATTAGTGAGATTTTTTTCCCATTGTATGTGCGCTAAAATTTTCACACCTTAAGATCTTTTCAAATTACTTTTGGTATGTCTTTTATCTCTCTGAACAAAATGAATTCAACCTATTTCCTTGTCTATCTTTAAATTTTGGATACTCACCATCATTACAAACCTTTTGATAATATTTTGTGCCGTTTAACCGTGTGACGTCGCAATCCCAACATTTTTTTCCCCACTCCTTAGTACATGCAAAACAAAAAACAATGAGAATGATCAGTAATTTTCTCATTTTGGAAGCTTTTCCTAAAGTTAGCACTAATTGCCAAGCTTTAATTTTACTTTTTTAGGGCCGCTGACTTTCATAAAATCATAAACCGGGAACCCTTTGAGATATAACTACAAAGACGGGATCTGTCGCTTTCTATATAACCATACTCAACACCATCACTCCCACCAATCCCAAAATAGAGATAATTGTTTCCATCACGGTCCATGAAAGAAATGTTTGTTTAAGTGTAAGTTGAAAAAATTCTTTAAATATCCAAAAGCCTGAATCATTGACATGAGAGCCAAAGACACTGCCTGTGCCAACGGCTAAGACCAATAATTCCGGGGAGACTGTTCCGGTTGCCAGTAAAGGAGAAACAATTCCTGCTGCAGTTATTCCGGCCACGGTAGCCGACCCGATCGCTACCCTTAATAATGCGGTCACCAACCAGGCAAATACAAGTGGATGAATACTCCATTGCCTGCTAAATGAAGTAATATAATCAGCAGTGCCACTGTCTATCAAAACTTGTTTGAAAACTCCACCGGCTGTTATGATCAAAAGGATCACTGCTACACCAATAACTGCATCATTCAACCACTGCGTCATCTGTTGCATAGATCTTCCTTTCAGGACACCAAGAACAAGTATGGCTAACAAGACAGATAATAACAAGGCTATCGTAGCATCGCCGATAAAAAGAACAGCTTTCTTTAATATTGATTCACCGGGAAGGAAAGTATTTGCAATTACTGCCAAAGCGATCAACAATACCGGTAACAAGGCAAGGAAAAAACTTTCAAAAACACCGGGTAATTTTCTTTCTTCCGTTTCAACCGTCACTTCAGCGGGGATCTGAATGTTCAATCTTTTTAGAAATTTACCCAGGAAGGGACCAGCTATAATTACCACAGGAACTGAAATAACAAGACCATACATTAATGTCTTACCAAGATCAGCTTTGAATGCACCAACCAAAAACATAGGCCCCGGATGTGGCGGTAAAAAGCAATGTGTTGTGCTTAAACTTGCGGCCATCGGTATGGCCACATAAAGCAAGGGCAACTTTGCAGTTCGGGCAATTGAAAAGATCAAAGGAACAAGTATGATAAAACCCGCGTTATAAAACAATGGTATGCCCACCAAAAAACCAGTAAGCAGCACGGCCCATTGAATATTCTTTATCCCGAAAGAACTAATAAGCGTATTGGCGATCCGGGTGGCTGCGCCAGTCAGTTCCAGGATCTTCCCAAGTATAGCGCCAAGACATATGATCAATATAACATCGCCCAATGTACTCCCTACGCCGGTCTTCACTGCTTTCAGTAACTCCTGAGGTTGCATACCAAATGCAAGCCCTGCCAATAACGCAACGATCAATAGAGAAAGAAAGGGGCTGACCTTTTTATAAGTAAGAAATATTTGTAACCCGATAGCAAGTACAATAATGATCAGCTGCATAAAAATTTATTGAACAGTATTGCTCAATGTACCAATATTATCAATTGAAATATTTATTTCATCCCTGCTCTTCAAAGTAAAATCGCTGCCCGGCACAATGCCTGTGCCGGTCATAATCAAACATCCATTTGGAAAGCTGCATTCACGATAGACAAATGAGACAAGCTCCTGGAATGCTCTTTTTATCTGGCTGATGGCAATAGAGCCTTCAAATACTTGTTTACTATCCCGTTTGATCGCCAGCGATATTGTCGTGTTGATATCAAGCGGTTTATCTGTAACATAAATGCAAGGACCAAGTGCTGCACAACCATCATAGGTTTTTGCTTGTGGAAGATATAAAGGGTTCTCCCCTTCAATGCTGCGGCTGCTCATATCATTGCCTATTGTATAACCAATAATTTTTCCGGATGATGTAACAACAAGCGTTAATTCCGGTTCAGGCACATCCCACGTAGAATCTTTTCGTATTCTTACAAAGGCATTGTGTCCTACGATCCGGTGTGGTGTTGATTTAAAAAATACTTCCGGTCTTTCAGCCTCATAAACTTTTGCATAAAAATCGGCGCCGCCAGATGCTTTGCTTTCTTCCTGTCTCCCAACTTTGCTCCTGAGATATGTAACACCACATGCCCATAACTCCTGCTGGCTCCCGATAGGCGGTAAGAAATTTTCAATAACACTCTTATCTCTCTTTTTCAATACGAGAATGAGATCATCGATTTTCCCTATAAGATCGTCATCATTAATAAATAAGTCCCAGTTTTCATTTTGCAGCAGGTAGAACGAATCATTTTTTTCTATACCAATACCTGCCGTAGTCCTGTATAATTTCATACCACAAAAATTATTTGATTAATACATCGCTCCATAGCCATATTAATGACTCAGGCAAAATGGCGCCACCATGCTTACCACTATGTGTACCAACACCCTTCTCAAATTTGAATTCATATCCTTTAAACTTCAACGCCGATTCCATTTGTAAATTGGCAAGCCACCAATCTCCCAGTTCATTATTCAGATCATTTATCCCATCCTGCATAAAAATTTTAATGTTTTTCTTTTTATGATTGCGGATCATAAAAGGATAACTATGCCCTCCCCTGATATTAGTATAACTACCGATATGACTTAAAACTTTATGAAAATAATCTGACCGTTCCCATGCGGCAGTGAATGCGCAGATCGCTCCTGACGATAAACCACCGATCCCATGCATCATAGCATCATTACTGATATTATACTTCCTTTTTAATTCGGGTATGATCTCATCGATCAGCATTGTTGCATATTTATCATTGAGCACATCATATTCCTCAGCACGGTTTCTTGCATAATACCTGTTTTCGGGAAAAATTCTGGTATCATGTCCCGGGTTTACAAATAAACAAATAGTAACAGGCAGTTTTTTTTGATGAATAAGATTATCGTAAACGACAGGCACACGAAAATCGCCAATCTCATTTACATAAGTATGCCCGTCCTGGAAAACCATTAATGCGGCCGGCCTGGTTGAATCATACTGGGCCGGCACATATACCCAATACTCCCTGAAATTTCTGTACAGCTTACTTTCCCATTCATGTTTTGTAACCACTCCTTTGGGTACTCCTTCCTTTCTTTGTGAATCGGGTCCAAGTTTGTAAAGTGAATCCTGAGCTGCGCAAACAACGACATTAGTGATTAAAAAAAGAATTGAGAAATATTTTTTCATACAAATTTTGAATTACTCTCTCAATTTCACTCTTAACACATACATATCGTTGGTGACGTATAAAGTTTTTTCATCAGGCGATAACGCACAGTTACTTGCCGCATTATCCAGCCGGATCATGCCTAATTTTTTTCCTTCACTGCTAAAAATATAAATGCCGCCAGGACCTGACGCAAATATGTTTCCATTTTTATCAACCTTAAAGCCATCAGGCAATCCTCTCATGGTCTTTGCTTCTTCTGCAGCGCTGTAAAATATTTTTCCGTTTGTCAATGAGTCGCCATTTACATCATATATATACCAGTTTGGTCTCGCAGGATCAGAGCATGCAATGATCAATTTCTTTTCACCAGGCATGAATGCAATCCCATTTGGCCGTGTAATAGAATCTACCAACAAGATCACTTCACCATTTGCTTTCACTTTATAAACTCCGTTAAATGGAATTTCCTTTTTCGCATCTTTATCATCCTGTGTTTGCAATCCATAAGGCGGATCGGTAAAAAATAATTCGCCGGCACTGTTATAAACCGCATCGTTTGGGCTGCTGAATCTTTTTCCGTTATACTTGTTTGCCAGCGAAATAAATTTTGCTTCCGGCTTATCAAGTGGAGCTTCCATTCTTGCCATTTGCCTGTCGCCATGCTGGCATAAAACCAGATCTCCATTTTTATCAAATGTCAAACCATTGCTCCCGGGTTCCTTGCATACAGATGGTTCTGCGCCGGTATAACCAGAAGGCTTTAAATAAACTTCTTTTCCCTTCGCTTCCGTCCATTTATAAATTGTATTCATGGGAACATCACTTAATAAAAGCATATTATGTTTTTCAACCCAAAGGGGTCCTTCACTCCATTCAAACCCTTCAGCAATTATTTCAGGTTTGGCATTTGCCGAAATAATCTTATCCAATGCAGGGTCAAGCCGCTCAATAGTTCCAATGCTTTTATATTTCATTTCCTGGTTTTTATTTTCTGTGTTGCTATTACAAGCAATCATAAAAACGAATAAAGAAAGGAGAAAATTTCTATTCATAATATGATTTAATTAAAATGCTTTTCAAATCCAAGTTACCCCTTTAAGGCTACAGGGGGTTTAGTGTGAGTCCCTTGTTACAATTGAACCAGAACTGCCTTGTAAAAAATCCAGGTCAGCACCCTTATCGGCGCCTGTCACATGTTTTATATACATGCTGACATAGCCTCTGTCAGCTGCCGGTTTTGGTGGCGTCCATTTGGCCCTTCGTTTTTCCAATTCTGCATCCGAAATGTCCAGGTGAATTTTTCTTTGCGCTACATCTAATTCGATCATGTCACCATTTTGCACCAGGGCAAGATTTCCACCGATCGCTGATTCGGGTGATACATGAAGTATCGTCGTTCCATAGGCAGTGCCACTCATTCTCCCATCGCTGATCCGAACCATGTCTTTAATTCCTTTCTCTAAAATTTTTTTCGGTAAAGCCATATTACCAACTTCCGGCATACCGGGATAACCGACAGGTCCAACATATTTTAACACCATCACGCAATTCTCATCAATATCCAAATTTGGATCATCAACCCGTGCATGATAATCTTCGATATTCTCAAATACAACTGCCCGACCCTTATGCTTCATCAATTTTGGCGTGGCAGCGGAAGGTTTCATTACGGCACCGTTCAATGCCAGGTTTCCTTTTACTACCACACAACCGGCTTCAGGTATCAATGGCTTATCATAGGTTGCGATCACCTCATAATTGTAGCAGTGAGTTAAGTTCTTAATATTGTCGGCATGATTTTTACCTGTAACAGTAATGACATTTTTATGTAAATGATCTTTCAATTCATTCAAGACAACCGGCAACCCGCCGGCATAATAAAAATCTTCCATCAAAAATTTCCCGGACGGCATCAGGTTTACCAGCAATGGAATATGACTTCCGATCTTATCAAAATCCTCTAATTCCAGTTTCACTCCTACTCTTCCCGCGATCGCCAGCAAATGAATTACAAAATTAGATGAGCCACCGACCGCTGCATTTGCCATTATCGAGTTTTCAAAGGCTTCCCGGGTAAGAATTTTATCGATCGTTAAATTTTCTTTCACCATCTCTACAATTCTTCTTCCGCTTAATTGTGCCATTACTTTTTTTCTGGCATCAACTGCAGGTATAGTAGCTGCGCCTGGTAATGTTAAACCCAATGCTTCGACCATGCAAGCCATGGTTGAAGCAGTACCCATACTCATGCAATGACCCTGGCTTCTGGCGGATCCTATTTCTGCTTCTAAAATATCTTCTGCAGTATAACTTTCATTGAGCTTTTTTTCTTTTACCATCCAGGCAAACGTACCTGAGCCCAGACATTCACCTTTAAATCTGCCGTTTAGCATCGGTCCACCCGGAACAACAATGGTCGGTAAATCAACGCTACATGCACCCATTAATATACTTGGTGTGGTCTTATCGCAGCCGGTAAGCAATACCACACCATCCAGGGGATTAGCACGGATGCTTTCTTCTGTATCCATACTAACAAGGTTTCTAAATAGCATTGTAGTGGGTTTCATTATTGTTTCACCCAACGACATAACAGGGAATTCCAATGGAAAACCGCCAGCCTCTATTACACCTCGCTTTACTATTTCTGCAAAATCCCTTAGATGACCATTGCATGGTGTCAACTCGCTCCAGGTATTACAAATCCCAATAACGGGTCGCCCACGAAAGTAATCATCAGGATATCCCTGGTTGCGTAGCCATGAACGATGTACAAATCCCATCTTATCATCCTTACCAAACCAAT
>CBFGXP010000039.1:0-22328 GCA_965652775.1 uncultured bacterium | reverse complement strand
ATGAATACAACAAAAAGATAAATAGGAAGTAAAAGAAAATCAGTTATAGTGATATATTGCATCAAAATTAAGGATATTGTATGTGTGGAATTGCTGGCATAGTTGCTTTGACAGATGAAGGTCGGCAACAAGTTTCGAAATTACGACAATCCATCCGAACTCTGAAGACAAGAGGACCTGATGACGAGGGTATTTTTCTTTGTGAGGACATGGGATTAGCACAACGAAGACTCGCTATTATCGATACAAGTGCCGCAGCGAATCAACCCATGTGGGATAAGACAAACCGGTATACAATTATTTTCAACGGCGAAATTTTCAACTACCAGCAACTTCGCAATAAATATTTTTCTTGTGAGGAACAAAAACAACTTCGAACAAGTTCAGACACTGAAATTCTACTCGAGCTTTTTATAAAACAAGGTGAGGGATGCCTTCCATTATTGGAAGGTTTTTTTGTTTTTGTTATTTATGATACTCAAAGCAAAGACTTATTTATTGCCAGGGACCGATTCGGAAAAAAGCCCCTGAACTTTTTTATAGATGATGACAGGTTCATTTTTGCTTCAGAGATCAAAGCGCTGTATGATTTCGGGATTCCCAAGGAGTTAAATTATGAAGCCTTACAACTTTATTTACAATTAGCTTATATACCGCAGCCGTTGAGCATGCTGAAGCATGTGAGGAAATTAGCGCCTGGTTCAAGATTAATTTTGAAAGGAAAAAATATTGAAGAAAAAAAGTGGTACGAGCTTACCCCAGCCTATAATTATAAACAAGTTCCTTCATACGAACAGGCACAAAAAGAACTTGTTCCATTATTGGAAAATGCGGTAGAAAAAAGATTGATAAGTGATGTGCCGCTTGGTGCTTTTCTTAGCGGGGGCATTGATTCCTCAGTTATTGTCGCATTAGCCAGCAGGCATCAAAAATCATTGAATACTTTTTCTATTGGGTTTAAGGGTGAGCAATATTTTGATGAAACTCATTTTGCTGAGCTTGTTGCTGCAAAATTTAAAACCAATCATGCCACATTTCGGTTGGGTTTCGATGATTACTTATCACATATTTATGATGTGCTGAATTATTTTGATGAACCATTTGCCGATCCGGCATCGCTCCCGCAATTTATCCTTTGCATGGAAACGAGAAAGCATGCAACTGTTGCGGTTTCCGGCGATGGGGGTGATGAAGTATTTGCCGGCTATAATAAACATTATGCGGAGTGGCTGGCAAGAAAAAGATCTTTAGCAGGAAGTATTGTTAAGATGGGTTACCCTATCTGGAAAATTATGCCTAAAAGCAGGAACAATCGTTTATCTGATCTCTTCCGGCAACTACACAGGTACGCAGAAGGAGCGGGACTATCGGCAAAAGAGCGGTACTGGCATTGGGCCTCTACTTTTTCTTATGATGATGTAAATAATTTAGTTGCAAAACAAACAAGTGAGAAGATCGATAAAGCAGTCATTAATACAGTAAAAGAAAAATATCTTTCTAACATTAATGATGATTTTAATTCAGTATTGAAGACTGACCTCGATCTTGTCCTGGCCGGAGATATGTTGGTAAAGGTTGACCTGATGAGTATGGCCAATAGCGTTGAAGTTCGTTGTCCATTTCTTGATCATCATGTTGTAGAATTTGCATTTTCTTTGCCATCAGAATATAAAATAAACAAATCTGGCAGGAAAAAAATTGTAAAAGATGCTTTTCAGAATATTTTGCCGCCGGAAATATATAACCGCGGAAAGAGAGGCTTTGAGATCCCAATGTTGAAATGGTTTCGTGAAGACTTGCATACTTACATTTTTGATGATTTGTTAAATGAAAAATTTGTAAAGGACCAGGGAATTTTTAATCCTGAGTTCATAAGTTCAATGAAAAAACGGCTTTACTCATCTGCTCCTGGCCACATTGTCGAGCAGATATGGGTATTGATCGTTTTTCAGCATTGGTATAAGAAATATTTTATGTAAAACCATTGTGAGTAAAGGAATCTTTACCATATCACTTGACTTCGAACTTTTCTGGGGCGTGAGGGATCACCGCACACTGGATAATTATGGGGAAAATATCCGGAATGTTCACCACGTTGTTCCTCGTTTACTTGCCTTATTTGAGAAGTATAATGTGCATTGCACATGGGCTACCGTGGGATTTCTTTTTTTTTCGGATAAAAATGAAATGCTTTCTTATCTGCCTTCTGTGCGACCAGATTACTATAAAAAAGATTATGATCCCTATCCATATCTTGAACAAAACGAATTAGAAAGAAAATATCATTTTGCTCCAGACTTGATCGGGCAAATAAAAAAAGCAGCAGGGCAGGAAATTGGCACACATACTTTTTCGCATTTTTATACACTCGAAAGAAATACTACAGTTGAACAATTCAGAAGCGACCTTCGGGCTGCTATAAGCATTGCAAAACAAAAGGGCGTCGAGATAAAAAGCATAGTTTTTCCGCGCAATCAATACTCGGTTGAGCACATCAAAGCATGTTTACAGGAAGGAATTATTATTTATCGGGGTAATGCGTCAGCCGGTGTTTACAAGCCAATAACAAGAGAAAATGAGAATTTTTTTAGAAAAGGAATTCGCTTTGCTGATGCATATATAAATCTTACTGGACATCACTGTCACCCGGTGCCGGCAGGAAGCGATATTATTAATATACCGGCAAGCCGTTTCCTCCGGCCATATAAATCCAAATTTAGAATGTTTGATAACCTAAAACTGAGAAGAATTAAACAGGGGATAGAATTTGCCGCGGACCACGGATTAATTTACCAGCTATGGTGGCATCCGCACAATTTTGGAAAATATATGGACGAAAATTTTAGTTTTCTTGAAAAGGTTTTACAGTGTTATGATCAATTGAAGAGAGAGCAAAAAATGGAATCGCTTAATCTTTTAGAAATTTACGAACGAACAAACAATAAATGAAACTTAAGATCATTATTCTTGCCCGCGACTGCGATTCGACAAATGTGGTCTATAATTACCTTAAGAAATTTTTTGAGATCCAGGCCGTGGTTTTTGAAAAACCCATTCCCAGAAAAAAACAATTTTTAAACAGGGCCAAACGACTGGGATATATTAATGCGATCGGCCAGGTAATATTTTTTCTGGGTATCGCCCCGTTTATAAAAGCATTTTCTCAGAAGAGAAAAGCCGACATCTTCAGGGAGTATGAGCTCGATGAAACTGGTCCTCCTGAGCATTTGATAAAAAGAATAAGATATGTCAATACGGAAGAAGGACGTTCACTGCTTAGCCAATTAGATCCTGATCTTATTATTGTAAATGGCACGAGGATCATTTCTAAGAAAACACTTGAATCTGTTTCCTCTGTTTTTATCAATATTCACACAGGAATTACCCCGGCGTTTCGAGGCGTACATGGTGGTTATTGGGCGGTAGCAAAAGGTAAAAGGAAACTTTTTGGAACCACTGTTCATTATGTTGATGCAGGAGTGGATACGGGTGGCATTATTAAACAGGTCTTTATCGATCCCCCTAAGAAGGATAACTTTTATACCTATCCTTATCTCCAATATGCAACAGTCCTCCCGGAGCTTAGGCAGGTGGTACAATCCTTTGTTGATGGCGAAAAGCCACCAACCACACCTCCAATAACAGATGAATCTTTCCTTTGGTTTCACCCCACAATTTTTCAATGGCTGGGAAATTTGAAAAGAACATTTATTTTCCTTTTACCATATTCTATTATTCAATTCTGAACTAATTTGCAGCAGTAAATGCCAAGAGTTCTAAGAATACTTAATCGCCTGATCATCGGGGGTCCTTCAAAAAATGCCGTATACCTTACCAGATACATGCAACCCGATTTCGACACTATGCTTGTTATTGGTGGAAAAGAGGGGCATGAACAAGATGCTGATTTCTTAGCGACATCAAATAATATCCAGCCCACCTGCATCCCTCAAATGAAAAGGGCAATTTCACCCCGCGAAGATTGGGCTGCATATCAGAAATTAAAAAAACTGATCAAAGAATTCAAACCGGATATTGTACATACACATGCCGCCAAATCAGGAGCATTGGGACGATTAGCGGCTAAACATTCTAATGTGCCGGTTATTGTTCACACGTTTCATGGCCATGTTTTCCATTCTTATTTTAATTCTTTAAAGACAAATGTTTTTATACGAACAGAAAGATATCTTGGTGGATTAAGCGATGCAATCGTTGCTATTAGTGATGTGCAGAAAAAAGAATTATCCGCCGATTTTAAAATTGCTGCCGCGGAAAAATTCCGGGTAATCCCGCTTGGCCTTGATCTTAATAATTTTACAATTGAACGGGCGTTAAAGCGGAATAAATTCAGAACAGAGTTTGGCTTGGATGATGACACGGTTGCAATCGGGATCATTGGAAGATTAGTGCCTGTTAAGAATCACTCCCTTTTTTTAGCCGGATTAAAATATGTATTGAATAATTCTTCCAATAAGGTCAAGGCATTTATTATTGGTGATGGCGAAAGCCGGTCTGCGATTGAAAAACTAGCCACCAGTTTGGATATAAAATTTTCCGGGCATACCGATACAGACCATCCTCATCCATTGGTTTTTACCTCATGGAGAACAGATGTGGATACAATATGTGCAGGAGTGGATATTGTAGCACTAACATCGCTTAATGAAGGAACACCGGTAAGCCTGATCGAAGCGCAGGCTGCAGGAAAACCAATTGTGTCAACAAGAGTAGGAGGTATAGCTGATGTAGTTTTGGAAAATAGAACAGCATTGCTTTCTGACATAAGAGACGAGAAGGCATTTGGCAATAATTTATTGCAGCTCGTTAACGATATTACAATGCGGGAAAAATTCAGCAATACCGGCCAGGAGTATGTATTAAATAAATTCGGTTATCAACGGTTGGTCACAGATATGAGTAATCTATACAGGGATCTATTGGACAAAAAAAATCACAATAGCAAAAGATAAATTCTATGAAGCTGTGGGGTAGAAAAGAAAGTGAGTTTGATTATGGTCTTCTCGGCGCAGATATGCATTCTCATCTTTTGCCGGGTATTGATGATGGCTCTCCGGACTTGGAAACATCTGTAAAATTAATAGAAGGATTGACGGAGCTTGGGTTCAAAAAACTGATTACGACGCCGCATATCATGCAGGACATGTATCCTAACAAAAGAGATGATATTTTGCAACGATGCGAGGCTTTACAAACACATCTTGGATCACAAAGCATAAATATTGAGATCGAAGCTGCCGCCGAATATTTTCTTGATGATAATTTTAAGAAATTACTTGCTGATAAAGAGCCGCTATTAACCTTTGGTGATAACCTTGTTTTAGTAGAATTTTCAATGGCAAGTGAACCCTTTGATTTCAGGGAATCGCTTTTTGAAATGCAAATGCAAAACTATCGCCCGGTGATCGCCCATCCCGAAAGATATATTTATCAGGAAAAAAACAAAGAGTTTTTTGAAGAGTTAAAGATTGCAGGTCATCTATTTCAGTTAAACATTATGGCATTGGCTGGAGCCTATGGCAAAACTGTAAGTGAGCTTGCCCGCTATTTTATCAAACATCAGTATTATGAATTTGCAGGCACGGATCTTCATTACCAGCAACAGCTTGCTCACCTGCACAACCCTTCCATATCCCATGGATTAAAAGAACTGATAGATTCAGGAAAATTAATGAACTCCGGTTTGTAATGAACTTTTTTTGTAGTCATTTGTAATTATCAGGGATGAACAAGTTTACCATAAAGGATCTTGAAAATCTTTCCGGTATAAAGGCCCACACTATTCGAATTTGGGAGCAGCGATATTCCTTTCTTAAACCTTCACGTACCGATACAAATATTCGTTATTACAGTAATGAAGATTTAAAAGCGATCTTAAATATTTCCATATTGAATAAATATGGGTACAAGATATCTCACATAAATAAAATGTCGGTGGCCGACGTACAGGCGAGAGTAGCAGAATTGAATATAGCCGGTGCTCCCCAGGAACGCATCGTAAATGAATTAATTCAATTGATGGTAGATCTTGATATTGCCGGGTTTGAAAAATTGATTGATAAGCAAATAGCCGCCGGAGGAATTGAAAAAGCAATCATTCGAATCATTTTTCCTTTTTTTGAAAGAATTGGGATTCTTTGGCAAACCGGGCATATTAATCCGGCCCAGGAACACCTCATTACAAATATCATTCGACAAAAATTGATCGTCGGCATCGATGACGCAAAACCAATTATAAAAGTTAAAAGATCTTTCCTTCTTTTTTTACCCGAAAAAGAACACCATGAATTGGGTTTATTACTGGTTTATTACCTGTTAAAAAGAAAGGGAGCTGAAGTGTTTTATATTGGAGCCAATGTCCCCTTGAAAGATGCGCAATTTGTAGCCGAAATCAAGAAACCGGACTTTATTTATATACATCTTACCTCCAGTTCACCCGGGTTTAATTTTCAAAAATTTCTTGCACAAGCTTCAGAAAAGATCCCGGGATCAAAAATCATAATATCCGGGTTTATCACAAAAGACTATAAAAAGACACTCCCCAAAAATGTCGAATTCAAGCATTCTCTTATTGAATTGGTAGAATTTATTTCCGCTCTTTAAACATCCGGGTCTCATTCCTCATCGTATTTTTTGTTGAACAAATACAGCATACTTATATCTCATCATTAAACAAGAGTAATAATTCTATTCAGCCCTGTTTAATTTTATCTCATAAAAAGTTAAACAAAAAATTATGTCTACCGCCGAGTTCAATGATCTCTTATTAAGCAACGCCGCTCCTTTGAAACCATTTGCTGTAAGCCTGACACATGATCAGGAGATAGCAAAGGATCTTTTCCAGGAAACATTATATAAGGCGCTGGCCAACCGGGATAAGTATTGCACAGGCACTAATATTAAAGCCTGGTTGTTTACAATTATGCGTAATATCTTCATTAATGATTATCGAAGGAAGGCAAAGCACAGAACCATTTTTGACAATTCGCAAAATATAGAATTGGGTAATGCAACTAAGGTAGTTGTGCATAATGACGGAGAGAATTCTTTGCAGTTAAAAGAAATTAATAACGCTATTTACCAAATACCACAAATTTTTAAAGTACCTTTTTTGCTGTATTTTGAAGGATACCGCTATCATGAAATTTCGGAATGGCTCAACGAACCTCTCGGAACGATAAAAAGCAGGATTCATTTTGCCCGTAAACTTTTGAAGGAAAAAATTAACCGCTATTAAATTTATTTTATGTCTTCATCCGTGATCATTGTGGGCAGTGGTTTTGCAGGCTTATCAGCTGCTTCGTTTATGGCAAAAGCGGGATGGGAAGTCACAGTGATTGAAAAAAATAGCGCTGCCGGCGGCAGAGCAAGACAATTAAAAGAAAACGGTTACACCTTTGATATGGGGCCAAGCTGGTACTGGATGCCCGATGTATTTGAAAACTATTTTGAAAAATTCGGTAAGAGGGTTTCTGATTACTATTTATTGCATCGGCTGGATCCTTCTTACCGTGTTTATTGGAATGATGGTTTTATTGATGTGCCTGCAGATTACAACGAATTTAAAAAAATGGTTGAGAAGCTTGAGCCCGGCGCCAGTGAGCAACTAGAAAAGTATTTGACAGAAGCGGCTTTTAAGTATGAAATAGGGATAAATAAATTAGTACACAAACCCGGGCGATCGATTTCAGAGTTTTTTGACCGCGATATTTTTAAAGGTGTTTTTCGGTTAGACGTTTTTACATCGATCAAAAAACATATCCATAAACATTTTAAAGATCCCCGGATCCGCCAGCTAATGGAATTCCCGGTTTTATTTCTTGGCGCGTTACCAGAGAACACGCCGGCACTTTATAGCCTGATGAATTACGCTGATATCAAAGGGGGTACCTGGTATCCTGAAGGAGGAATGTATTCAGTAGTTGCAGCGATGTATCAACTGGCGGTTGAATTGGGAGTTGAGTTTCATTTTAATGAAGAAGTACAACAAATAGTTGTTGAAGAAAACGCAGCAAGAAAGTTACTGACTAATAAGGGTGTACACGAGGCTGATGTCATTATAAGCGGCGCAGATTATCATCATACCGAAGAAAAACTGCTCCCTGAGAAATATCGTAGCTATAGTGAGGCCTATTGGGACAAGAAAGTATTGTCGCCAAGTTGTTTATTGTATTATATAGGATTGAATAAGAAGTTAAAAAATGTATTGCACCATTCCTTATTTTTTGATGCTCCTTTTGAGCAACATGCTAAGGAGATATATACTGACTCGCAATGGCCAACGAACCCACTTTTTTATGTGAGTGTAAATTCTGTTTCAGATGACACAGTGGCTCCTGACGGGTGTGATAATATGGTTTTATTAATACCGGTGGCTTCGGGATTGCAGGGAGATGATGAAATGGTCAGGGAAAAATATTTTCAGCAAGTAATTGCAAGAATGGAAAAACATACAGGTCAATCGATTTTAGACGCTGTCGTTTATAAAAAAACTTTTTCGGTATCAGATTTTTCGAGTGAATACAATTCTTTCCGTGGCAATGCATATGGTTTGGCAAATACATTAATGCAAACTGCCTTATTTAAGCCCTCTTGCAAGAGTAAAAAAGTTAACAACCTGTTTTATACTGGTCAGTTAACAGTACCCGGCCCCGGCGTTCCACCCTGCCTGATCAGCGGTGAGGTGGTAGCAAAAGAAGTAATGAAAGAATTCAAGGGTATTAACAAACGCCATCATCAAGAATTAATTAATGAAAAAATTGCATGAACATGATCGAAAAATTTCATAAAGTAAGTGCCAGGTGCAGTGAAATAACAACAACGGGTTATAGTACTTCATTCTCATCTGCTATTCGTTTACTGCATCCGGATATGCGTCAACCTATCTATAATATTTACGGCTTCGTACGTTTTGCCGATGAAATTGTCGATACTTTTCATGAATATGATAAAGCTTCGCTGTTGTCTGATTTTAGAAATGAAACATATGAGGCCATCAAGAGAGGTATAAGCCTGAATCCGATACTGAATAGTTTTCAGCAAACGGTTAATCAGTACAATATTGACCATGACCTGATCAATGCGTTTTTTAGCAGCATGGAAATGGATCTCACGCAAAGAGCCTATGACAAAACCAATTTCAATGAATATGTGTATGGATCAGCAGAAGTAGTAGGTCTTATGTGTCTTTTTGTTTTTTGCGAAGGCCGGAAAGAGCTATATGAAAGGCTGAAATTGTCTGCCCGTGCATTAGGCGCCGCATTTCAAAAAGTGAATTTTCTGCGGGATATAAAGGCCGATTACAATAGTTTGTCAAGAATGTATTTTCCCGGATGTGATTTTAATAATTTTACAGAACATGATAAAAAACAAATTGAATCGGATATCCAGAATGATTTTAGGTCCGCTTATGCTGGCATTATAAAATTACCAATGAAATCAAGATTTGGCGTATATGTTGCTTACAAATATTACTTGTCTCTTTTTAAGAAAATAAAAAGCCTGGAACCGGCAAGAGTGTTAGAAGCGAGGATCCGAATACCGGATTATAAAAAAGCAATGATAGTGTTGAGAGCAGGCGTAAAAAATCAATTGGGGCTTATCGGCTAATGGAAAATGAAAAAGTAATACTGGTAAATGAACATGATGACCTTGTTGGCGTCATGGAAAAAATGGAAGCCCACAAGCAGGGGTTATTGCACAGGGCTTTCAGCATTTTTATCTTTAACAGCAAAGGCGAAATGTTGTTGCAACAAAGAGCAATTACAAAATATCATAGTGGTGGTTTGTGGACAAATGCCTGTTGCAGTCATCCAATGCCCGGTGAAAGAACAAAAGAGGCGGCGCAAAGAAGATTGAAAGAGGAACTTGGCTTTGAGACACCGGTAGAAAAGATTTTCGATTTTGTTTACAAAGCCGGATTTGATAATGGATTGACCGAGCATGAATTTGATCATGTTTTCGCCGGTGAATATGATGGCATATTGGATATTAACCCTGATGAAGTGCAGGATTTTTGTTTTAAAGAAATTTCAGAAATTAAAAATACGATGCAAACCCATCCGCAGAAATACACCGCTTGGTTTCATCTCGCCTTTCCAAGGATCGAGGATTGGTGGGCTACACGTTATCAAAATATTTCAGCTGCATGATCTGGCTTTATTATATAATGGTTCTAATCGCGACGTTCATTATAATGGAAGGCATCACGTGGCTTACACATCGATATGTCATGCATGGCTTTCTTTGGTACCTGCATAAGGATCACCACCAGGTTGAGCCGGGTTTTTTCGAAAAGAACGACGCATTCTTTATCATTTTTGCAGTGCCAAGTATTTTACTCATTTATTTTGGTTCGTTTGATCATGTATGGTGGATGCAGGCGATCGGGTTTGGTATTATGGCCTATGGCGCCGGATATTTTTTGGTTCATGATGTCATCATTCATCAGCGTTTCAAATGGTTTACCCGCAGCAATAATTCATATGTTCGCGCCATTCGCTGGGCACATAAAATGCATCACAAACATCTTGATCGTCATCATGGCGAAAGCTTCGGTATGTTGCTGGTACATAAAAAGTACTGGGATAAAATAAAACGCGACAGAAAATTAATGGCTGGCAATAAAAAAGTGGAATATGCACCCGAGCAAACCCCTGTCCCTAAAGGGGTATAATAAAATTTCGTTATTGGCTTAGTCGTCATATTTTAGAAATTGCAAAAAATTTAGCATGATTGATAAGAGGTTCCCCTCCAGGGGACCGGGGCTATATGATTTTGTTTTCGCAGGAGCAGGGTGCGCAGCGCTAAGCATCGTCATGCGAATGATCAAAACTGGAAAATTTACTGATAAAAAAATCCTACTAATAGATAAAGTACAAAAAAATAAAAATGACCGGACATGGTGCTTCTGGGAAACAAACCCCGGCTTTTTTGAAGATATCGTTCATCATAAGTGGGATATTATTTCTTTCATAAGTGATAATTACTCGTCAACCAATAGCATAGCACCATATCAATACAAGATGATCCGTGCAATTGATTTTTATAATTATTGTTTTGAAGAGATCAGGAAGCATCCATCGATTGAAATTTTAGATGGTGCTGTCAGTATTGAATATGACGCTAATGACAACATAACTATGAAGATTGATGATAAAGAACTATATCCTGGCAATGCAATTTTTTTCAATTCGATAGCTGGCCTGGACCATCAGCTGCCCGGGGAAATAAAATTGCTGCAACATTTTAAAGGATGGATAGTAGAGTCTGCCAAACCGTTTTTTGATCCTGCCATGGCTTCGATAATGGATTTCAGGGTGCACCAAAATCACGGAACTACATTTGCTTATGTACTGCCCATAAACGAAAGAAAAGCCCTTATCGAGTATACTTTATTTACCAAAGCTCTTTTGCAGCAACAACAGTATGACGAGGAGCTAAAAATGTACATTAGGGAGATTTTAAAACTGAATGACTATACCGTTACGGATACAGAATTTGGTGTTATCCCGATGACAAATAGAAAATTTGAATTTGAAAATAATGGCATATTCAACATAGGAACCGCGGGTGGCCAGACAAAAGCTTCAAGCGGTTACACTTTCCAGTTTATTCAAAAGCAATCACAACAGATAGTCGATTTTCTTCTTTCCGGAAATTCACTGCATACATTACCTGATTCAGCCAAACGTTTCCGGTTTTATGATAATACACTTCTATATATACTCTATCACAAAAAGCTTTCCGGAAAAAAAATATTTACCAGCTTATTTCAAAAAAATAAACCCCAGGCCGTGCTGAAATTTTTGGATAACGAAACTTCATTAACGGAAGAACTAAAGATCATTTCTTCCTTGCCCACTTTGCCATTCTTAAAAGCTGCACTCAAACAGCTATGATCACTGGTCGGGATCTAATTGCATAAACTCTCTTTTTACGGCCTTCAGCATGCTGAACAATTGTGCCACTTGTATCAAAAGCAAGATCCCTAATGCGAGTATCACATACCAGGGTAACCGGACAGTTTTTACTCCAGGGATCTCCTGGAACTTGTAAATATGGTAACCAGTAAGTGCTGAACCAATAGCCATCCCTGCAACAAGGAATGAAAGCAATGAAAAGAAGACCTTTAGAAACATGATGCGCATGGTGGAATAACCAACTTTGAAATTTTCAAGAATGGCGGCAGGTATAATTAGTACTAATGCGATCCAACTCCAGTTCTTATTGAACCAGGCGTCGTCAAGTGCAAGATTAAGTACAAGGACTAATACAATTGACAAAAGCCCCCAGGGAAATATTAAAAATGACGAGGGTCTAGAGGTTGGTGACATGATAGAGGTTTTAGTAGGGAGAAAGATAAAAATAATTCGGTGATGATTGCATACTTTTATTACACATACTTACACCTGTTATGTGTTAAAACCATTAAATTGATACCAATTATTAAACATGTTCGCGTATGAAAATTATTACAGGTAAAAAGGAATTTTTCCCGGGAGTGGGAAAAATAAATTATGAAGGGACCCAGTCCGACAATCCTCTTGCTTATCGCTGGTATGATGAAAATAAAATGGTAGGAGGAAAATCAATGAAAGACTGGCTACGGTTTGCCTGTGCGTACTGGCATAGCTTCTGCGGCAGCGGAGCAGATCCTTTTGGTGAACCAACACATTTATTTCCATGGAATGAAAAGGCTGATGCCGTTGAAAGAGCAAAAGATAAAGCGGATGCCGCCTTTGAATTTATCACCAAACTCGGTTTGCCTTATTATTGTTTCCATGATGTGGATGCGGTGGATTATACAAATGATATAAAAGAGAATGATAGAAGGTTAAATGCGATCACGGATTATTTAGCCGAAAAGCAAACTGCCAGCGGCGTGAAACTGCTTTGGGGCACCGCCAATTTATTTTCTAATCGCCGGTATATGAATGGTGCTTCAACCAACCCGGACTTTCATGTACTGGCTCATGCCGCTGCACAAGTGAAAGCTGCATTAGATGCAACAATCAGGTTGGGGGGCGAAAATTATGTTTTTTGGGGCGGGAGAGAAGGATATATGAGTTTGCTGAATACAAATATGAAAAGAGAGAAGGAACATTTTGCAATGTTTCTTCATAAAGCAAAGGAGTATGCAAGAAACAATGGATTCAAAGGGACATTTTTTATTGAACCGAAGCCTTGCGAACCAAGTAAACATCAGTATGATTATGATTGCGAAACTGTGATAGGATTTTTGAGACAATATGATCTGTTGAACGATTTCAAACTGAATGTTGAAGTGAATCATGCTACATTAGCTGGTCACACATTCACACACGAACTACAGGTTGCGGCTGATGCCGGGTTACTTGGAAGCATCGACGCCAATCGCGGCGATTATCAAAATGGCTGGGATACTGACCAATTTCCTAATAACATAAATGAACTTACAGAAGCAATGCTTGTGATCATTGAAGCAGGTGGGTTTGCGGGAGGCGGAATAAATTTCGATGCGAAGATCCGCAGGAATTCAACAGACGCCGAAGATCTTTTTCATGCACATATTGGCGGGATGGATGCGTTTGCCAGAGCATTGATCGTTGCAGATAATATTTTAAATAAGTCGGATTATCAAAAGGTCCGCAAAAACCGGTATGCATCTTTTGATAAAGCACACGGAAAAGAATTTGAAGACGGAAAATTATCGCTGGAAGACCTGAGAACTTATGCAATTGCGAATGGTGAGCCATTAACAAAGAGCGGCAAACAGGAATATATGGAGAATATTATTAACAGGTACATATAAATTCTCAATAAACGACTTTAGAGCCGTTATTGGATAATTCTTGTAGCGCATATACTTTCATGAAGAATATTAAGGGAACAGTCAATTGGGGTATCATTGGTTGTGGAGATGTGTGTGAAGTTAAAAGTGGTCCTGCATTTAATAAAGTTGCCAACTCGAAATTGGTTGCAGTAATGCGTCGCAACCTGGATAAAGCAAAAGATTTTGCGCGGCGTCATGGTGTTCCCAAATATTATGCTGACGGCGGTGAACTGATAAATGATCCGGAAGTAAATGCTATTTATATCGCTACGCCACCTTCTTCTCATGAATCATATTTGGAGATGGCTTTCAAAGCAGGCAAGCCTGTATATGTTGAAAAGCCAGTCACCGTAGATGCTGCATCGCTGGAAAGAATGATAAAAATGGAAAAGCAGTATGACTGCAAAGTAAGTGTAGCGCATTACCGACGAGGATTGCCGCTGTTTAATAAACTAAAGCAATTCGTGAATGAGGGAGCAATTGGAAAAGTAAAATTGATCTTGCTACGAATATTACAGCCCCCATTAAGTAAGATCATTACACAGACAGAAGATAATTGGCGTATTAATCCTGCAATATCAGGAGGAGGTTTATTTCATGATCTTTCACCGCACCAATTGGACATTATGTATTGGATATTTGGAACGCCGCAACAGGTATATGTAAAAGCTGCAAACCAGGGAAAACTATACACTGCTCCCGATCTGACAATGGTTCAGTTACAATTTGCAAATGATATTTACTTTAATGGTGTGTGGAATTTTAATGTAGCGGAAACAGCTACTGCTGATTCATGCGAAATCATGGGAGATAAAGGAGTGATTCGTTTTAGTTTTTTCCGGGTAAGTACCATAGAATTAACTACGGATGGAGGTATCGTAATATTGGAACTGGAATACCCGATAAATATTCAGCAACCGCATATAAATAATGTAGTGAGATTTTTTCGCGGTGAAGATGTTAACCCTTGCACACTACAAGATGCGTTAGTAACTATGAGGGTAATGGATCAGGCAGTATTATAATTATTTAAGAAAATGCTCCTGCAACTTTAGTCCATTTTCCGCAGATTCTTTAAGGCAACTAAAAACTATTTTATAAAATTCCGGATGTGACTGCCAGGTTTTTCCGGTAACAATTTTACCATCTTTCACTGCTTCATCTGGCGTTATATAAATTCCCCCGCATGCTTCTACTTCAGATTTTACATGCTCATAGCAGGCAATATTCTTTTTATCCACCAACCCGGCAGTTACTAAGACCTGTACTCCATGACAAATTGCAAAGATGTATTTATTGCTTTTATGGAATTCCTTTACGATCTTAATTACTCTTGGATCGTTACGTAAATACTCTGGTGCCCTGCCGCCCGGCATCAACACGGCTGAATAATCAGCAGGATCCACTTCATCAAATGAAATGTCTGATTGGATGATGTAACCCGTTCTTTCCACATAGGTATCCCATCCTGGTTCGAAATCATGCATCACGAGGTTCATTCTTTTTACAGATGGTGCGGCTATTACAGGGATATAACCTTCCTCTCTTAAGCGGTGTGATGCATAAAGAATTTCAAAACTCTCACCAGCATCACCTGTAACGATGAGTATCTTCTTTCCTGCTTTCATAAAAAGGTATTTATAGGTTTAAAAGTAATAAGAACTTTTCTAAGATAACTTCAAATACGCTTTAGCGAACCGTTTTCCCATTGTTCTTTGACCTTTTGAATTGAAATGTAACTGATCGCCTTTGTCTTTCAGATCCTTGGTTGATATAACACTACTGTTCTTATCTTCGGCGGCATATTCATGCATCGATTTATTTATCAGGTTAAAATTTACAGGGTTGTCTGAAAAAGAACCAAGTTCTCCGAGTAAAACAGGTAATTCATTATTGCCAATTGAGGCTCTGAATTTTGAAAATAATAAAGCGAGTCTTTGTTTATGAAGAGGAATATCTCTTTCGTTGGCATCGCTTTCCCCCTGGTGCCAGAGAATGCCTTTTATAATCCCATTTTGTTTGGCAATTTCAACTTTTGCTAAAAAATTTGAGAACAGTTTTACATCACGATAAACTGAATCATCCAGCCATTGCCTTATCGAACTACCGCCAACGGCAGTTGGAATAATTAATATTGAGACATTGTCGGGAATTTTTGTCATAAGGGTCTTTGCAAATGAAAGCCCACAATCAAGCCCTGTTCGTTCAGGCTCATAAAAATGCAAGGGCTCTTTTGCTATGATAATCTGCCCATCCCTATTAATAGACAAAATTCTTTTGTCAGGAACCGTATCCTCCGGTTCAACAATACCACGCCCGGCCATGTTCGACTGGCCAGCCATTATGAATACCCAAACATTTTCTTTGTTTACGGTGTTTGACATCGCTTCAATTCGTTTTGGAAAATAAGTTGTTCTTTCCACAACAGCTTTATGAGTGCAGGACAGTGAAAAGAAAATTGATAAGAAAATAGGATAACGTATCATTTAATTAATTCGACTCAAAGCGACAGTTTAACTTTTCTGCCACTTTTAACAGCAGCATAAATTGCATCAATTATTTTAAGATCCTTTAGCCCCTCTTCGCCATCGACAGCCACGATGGGTTGCTTACCTGCTAAAATAATCTCAGACATTTCATCCATTTGTACCGTTTGATGTGTTACATGTGGATGAGTCAGTTCGCCTTTATTTGTTCTCCCTTTTATTGGTCCGTACCCGGTAGAAGGCTGCAGTTCTGCAAATCCCTTTTCGCCATTTAGGAAAAAGCGGTCAAGGTTGTTCATGGTATAAGTAGATAAACAGGATGCAACGGCGCCACCCGGAAAGCCTAATTGAAACTGGATCGTTTCATCGACACCTTCTTTAAATTTTACTTTGTCTGTTTTTGTTTCCTGCGCAGTTACCCAAACGGGCTCTTCACCTATCATATACCTTGCGCCATTGATGGAATAAATTCCAATATCCATCATAGCGCCTCCTCCGGCCAGTTCTTTTTTTAATCGCCATTGCGTAGGATCGCCAATGCGAAAACCGGATAATCCCTCGAAGAATAAGACTTTTCCGAACTCTCCGTCTTTTCTCATACGGATTATCTCAAGCGTCTTTGGTTCAAAGTGCATGCGATAACCTACCAGCAATTTTACATTTGCCTTCTTACAAGCAGCAACCATCTGTTCGCCCTCTTTAGCATTGATCGCCATTGGTTTTTCACAAATAACATGTTTACCTGCTTTAGCCACTCTTATGGCTTGATCTTTATGCAATGCATTGGGGGTAATAATATAAACTGCATCAATGTCGGGGTTGTTTTTTATGTTGTCGAAGTTTTCATAGTTGTAGCAATTCTTTTCAGGAATGCCATACTTTGTTTGCCACGTGGGGATTTTAGATGGAGTGCCGCTTATGACACCAACTAACTTTGCTTTGGTGCAATCTTTCATGGCGTCAGCTACACGGGTACCATAACTACCAAGTCCCATGATGGCTACCCGCAATACAGGCCCATCGTAGGGTTTATCAGTTAAGTCTTTGAAACTTTCTAAATATTCATGTTTTGATAAAAGAGGCAAAGCAATTAAAGAGCCTGTAAGTTTTTGTAAAAAATTGCGACGGGAGTTCATGATAAATGGTTTTAATATTCATTATTCAAAAAAAGGTATTCCGGGAATTGCATATTTTTTCATTCCTTCTTCATTTATTTCAACACCGATCCCTGGTTTTTCAGAAAGAGTTATAAAACTATTCTTGACCCATTCTCCATCATACTTTACGATCTCTTTGAACATTGGGTCGGTATGAAAATAAGATTGCCACTCCAGGATTAAAAAATTTGGAACCGAGGCACACACATGTGCTGAGGCCATCGCTCCCAAAAAAGATGCAACCATGTGCGGCGCAAAAGGTGTATAATATAAATTGGCGAGATTGGCAATACGTTGTCCTTCGCCCAATCCCCCGGCTTTCTGTAAGTCAGGCATTACAATATCAACGGCGCCAATCTCCAGTAATCGTCTGAATCCATGTGCGAGGTAATGATTTTCACCGGCACAAATGGGAGTGCTTGTCGACTCGGTGATCAGTTTGTAAGCTTCAACATTCTCTGCCGGTATTGGTTCTTCAAGCCACATCAAATTCAACGGTTCCATTCTTTTTGCCACTGCTTGTGCAGTTACTGCATCATAGCGACCATGCATATCAACACAAATATCTATATTGGGTCCAACTGCTTCACGGGCCGCGGTCATCTGATCAACCATACGTTGGAGTTCAGCAGGACTTGCTGTCCAGTTGTAGAGATCATATTTGTTAGGATCATTTGCCTGGTCAAGGTCAAATTTAATCGCATTGAATCCCATTTCTTTTGATTTCTTTGCTGCTTCAGCAAAATCCTTTGGCTGGGGCAAGTTGCGCTGATACAAAGCTGTATCGCAGTACACCCGTACTTTATCACGAAACTTTCCGCCGAGCAGTTGGTAAACCGGAAGATTTAATGCTTTGCCGGCGACATCCCATAAAGCAGTTTCGATAGCAGACAAAACAGCAACATACATTCCTGATTGTGCACCCTGGAAAAATCCTGACCTTCGAATGTTCTCAAAGAGGCGATGAACGTTCAAAGGATTCTGCCCTTTAATTCTATTGCCAAAATTTTTTACCAAATGATAGGTGCCGGGTACTGCATCTACACCCTCTCCATGACCAACGATATCCTGGTTGGTATAGATTTTTACCATGACACTTCCACGTATATAACCACATTTTACATCTGTGATCTTCAGGTCCGCCGGTGCAGATCGTTTTGGCGTTTTATCAATTGCTTCTTCATAACTCCTGCCGAAAGTGGTTAATGATGCAAAAGGTGTCATGGCAGCTGCGATAGCTGCTTTATTTAAAAATTTTCTGCGTGAGGTTATATTTTCCATTGTTAATTTTTAATTGTTAGTTTTTAATTGTTTTTACCATGTTCTGCCTTTCAAAAATTCCTGTATTTGCGATCTTGGCACCGGCAGTTTATCGATATGTTCATTCAACCATTTTGAAAAATCTCTTTCAATTTCATCGCTCCATCTTGTATCGATCTGGCCCGGTGTATATTTTCCTTCACGCAAGCGTTGGTGACCAAACATATCTCTTAATCTTACGATCTCTGCTGTTTTTACTACTCTTTCTAAAAGATGTGGGGGAATAAAAAGTACACCACCATCCCTGCCTAATACAACATCACCGGGCATTACCGTTGCCATTCCAATTCTGGTTGGTTGATTAATGGAAACAAGTGTGGTATTCAATTGTCCTGCAGGATTATTCAAATGATGCGAAGGATGATAGCTGCGAAAGAAAGAAGTAAATGAGCCGAGTTCTTTTAATCCGTTAATGTCCCTGACAGCGCCATCATATACAATACCATTTCCTGTTTTTGCAAAAATTGAATTGCCAAGATTATCACCGATGGTCGGCCCGTCATTATGCGCACCAAACTGATCAGCTACATAAACATCCCTTTTTACCAACAGGTCAAGCGGCCAGGAATTTTGTGATTTTATTCTTCCACCTTTTTCATGCCCGAAACTATCGATCACACGATGAATATCAGGACGGCCCGGCATAAATGCAGCCGTAACTGCACGACCAACCAATACACTATCAGGATTTATCATTTGCCAACCATCCGCATATTGGAATTTATAGTTTTCATTACGTAGCACTGCCCATGCTTCTTCAAGAGTAACATTCCTGAGACGATCAAGCAAGCTGTCAGGAGCTTTTGGTCTACCATCAGCAAAACGTTCACCTTTCCACAATGGGGTGAGCGCTATCAGTTGTTCTTTTGAAATTTGTATTTGCTGACTTTGTGATTGCTGATAAAGTACAATCATTATTGAAAAAAGTAGTACGCATTTCAATTTTGACATAAATAAAAAGTTTATAGTGATAATAAATTTTTATATCGTTTGTAATTAGCTATTATTAGGACGTAATTCCTGACTCCTAACCACCGATTCCCGGCTTGCTTCTCCCGGTAATCGACCATGCCACCAGCTGGCTAACGCTGATCCGGTAATATTCATTAGCGGTCCAAACACTGCGGCTGCCAGACCGACGGTTGCAATTTTTCCCATTTCTTTGGCAATACCCGAAGCAAGACCTGCATTTTGCATACCAACTTCTATTGCAATAGTGCGACAATCCCTTTCTGTCATTCTAAATAAACGTCCGCTCCAGTATCCCAGGAAATAACCGAATGTGTTATGAACAAAAGCTACTCCAATTAGCACAAGACCTATTTTCATCAAGCTTTCCCTTCCTGCCGCTGTGATAATCGTTATAATAAAAGCAATGCTAAACATTGAAACAAAAGGCATCGCTTTATCAAGCCATTTTGATTTACCGCTTAACAGCTTATTAAAAATTAAGCCCGCCCCAATCGGAATAATGATCATTTTGGAAATGTCCCACATCATCTTCATTACATCAATTTCAACTAAGGCTCCTGCAAGAAATTTCATAAGCAGTGGAGTAACAAATGGTGCGATCAACGTGGTGATAGAAGTGATGGTAATCGATAAAGCCAGGTTGGCTTTTGCCAGGTATGCCATTACATTGGATGCCAGTCCGCTTGGAGAACTTCCGATCAGGATAATACCCGCTGCAATTTCTGCCGGAAAATTTGTAATGCTTGCTAATGTAAAACCAAGTGATGGCATAATGATAAACTGGCTTAGCACACCGATCACCACACCTTTTGGTGATTTTACCACTCCTGCAAAATCTTTTACACTCATGGAGGAGCCCATGCCGAACATTAGCAGTTGTATCAGCGGAATAATCAGGTTACTTAATTTATAACTTCCCCATTGCTGAAAATAGCCGGGATGATACATGGCCATAACCACGGCGGCAAAAATGATAACAGTAAAGGACAGTCCTTTTAAAAACTTATTACCGCGGAATGCAATGGAGAGACTTACAAAGAATAAAACCCCAAACCATCCTCCAATATTATGCTGTTCCCGTATCAAAAAAATTATATATAACAACAAGGCAACTCCTGAGAGCCCATAAAAAATAAGAGATACTCTTTTTGAAGCCATAAGTCTGATTAAAATTTGTTAAGCCGTCATAAATTTTATTTAACTGAATATCCTGTCATGCGAACGTTTTATATCCCACTGAGTCGTTGGTTCGAAGTAAGTTTTATCAGAAGCATGAAGATGTTGCTTCACTACTTCCTCATTTAATTCAATACCAAGTCCCGGTGCGGTGAGTGGAAGATTGGCAAAGCCCTTTGTGATCAGTTTTCTTCCATCAGTAGTTTTTACGAGGCTTTCCCACCATGGAAGATCAACAGAATGATGCTCTAATGAAAGGAAATTTTGAGTAGCAGCCGCACAATGAACACAGGCCATAAATGAAACAGGTGTGCCTGCCTGGTGCATTGCCATAGCAATACCATGCTCCTCCGCATAGTCACCAATTCTTTTCGTTTCTAATAAACCACCGGACGAAGCCAGATCAGGATGCACAATATCCACTGCCTGTGCATCGATCAATGGTTTAAAGTATTTGAGCAGGTAAATATCTTCACCTGTTAACACGGGTGTTTCCAATGCATCAGACATCTTTTTGTATTGATCCGTGTATTCCCACGAAACGATATCTTCCAGCCATGCAAGCCTGTATTTTTCCAATGCTCGTCCCAACCGTATTCCATTGTTGTAATCAAAATGTCCGTAATGATCAGTTGAAAGTGGAATTTCATAACCGACCATACTCCGCACATGCGCCACCAAATTTTGCAATATTTCCAAACCTTTATCAGTTATTTGTATTTGAGTGAAAGGATGTAGTGTATTGCCATAGGACATCATATTATTTTGATCACCCCATTGTGCGAGGTTCCCTTGAGCATTCTGCCAGAATTTATCATTAACCAAAGTATCGGGTATACCTTTTAATTTAGCAATAGACACATCCATCTTTAGCCATGTGTATCCTTGCTCTTCAGTCCGGTATTTGATCAATTTTCGTTGTTCCTCAGGAGAAGAGGACTCCGGTGTATCGGCATACATTCTTATTTTATCACGATAACGTCCACCTAATAATTGCCAGCAGGGAACATTATAGGCTTTGCCACATATATCCCACAGCGCCATTTCTACCGCACATACACCACCCGCTTGTCTGGCTTGACCACCAAACTGTTTTATTTTTTTAAATATCAATTCAACATTGCAGGGATTTTCTCCCAGTATCCTGCTTTTAAGCATCAATGCATAACGTACATCCGCGGCATCTCTCACTTCGCCTAATCCATACACACCCTGGTTCGTATCAATACGGATAATGGCGGTACCACCCATTACCGCCGTTAGACAATAACGCATATCTGTTATTTTCAGATCGGAAGGAGCACCATAACGGCTTACTTTTTGAGTGCTTTGTGCAACTATATCTTCTATTGGTGAAAACATAAATGCCCCGCCTAGCGCAAT
>CBFGXP010000038.1:0-22733 GCA_965652775.1 uncultured bacterium | reverse complement strand
CTGGTGCTAATTGCACAGTTTCAAGAACAAGAACATGGACTGCAAGAGATGTTTGCGGCAATACTGCTTCAGCTTCTCAAACACTCACATGGACTGCAGATCTTACTGCTCCTGTATTTACTAACGCACCTGCAAGCGTCGACCTTCCATGTAACACAGCTCTTCCTGAAGCAACGCTTCCAACAGCTTCTGATGCATGTGGTCCTACAACAGTTACAGCGTCTGGAACTACAGACAATGCGACAGATTGTGCAACAGGATTCAGCAGGGTAGTTACAAGAAGATGGACAGCAAGAGATGCTTGTGGTAATACATCAACCGCTTCTCAAACAATAAGAATAGCATGTTGTCCGGCTGCAATATGCACATATACGCAAGGCGCTTACGGTACTGAAGGTGGTTCAATGTGCGACGGTGAGAATGGTGGATTTAGTACGCTGGAGTTTATAACTAATTCCCTTACGAATTGGGGTGGCACGTTTAGTGTAGGTAAACCAGGAAATTCGGTAATCGTTAACGATGCACAGTGTGTGATCGACAAATTGCCTGGCGGTGGTCCTGCTAAAGAACTGGTTGACGGTGATGTGAACCTCTGCAACTTTACTCCGCTGCAACCAGGCGGTGGTGTAAGGAACATCCTGTTGGCTCAGACTATCACACTTGGTCTGAACCTTGGTATCGAAAATACTCAGCTTGGAAGCTTTGTATTACAGGCTGGTGAATTAGCTACACAAGATCCCGTAGGTGGTTGCGGTGGTGAAACTCCGGAAATACGTGTATGTCATTACAACACGTTGGCTCCATACAACCTGATCAGCGTTGAGAACGAGTACACATACAGAACATTCAGTCAGGCATTGATCGATGCAATACCTGGACCGAATACTGTTGCCAACTTATATGAACTCGCAAACAGGGCGTTGGCAGATGTTGACAATGTAGTAGGATCAGAAGGTGGAGTTTCTCTTGGTGCAATTGCTGAGGCTCTTGGTTCAGTTAATGAAGTGTTCGACGAATGTAAGATCGTTGTAGGCTGGAATGTTGCAAGATGTCCTGCAACAGATCCTACACCTGGTGATGGAAGATTAGCTGCAACAACAACTGCTGCCGCTCCTTCATTGGTTGTAACTGCATTCCCGAACCCTTACGAAGAGAATTTCTCTCTAAGAGTGAATTCTCCGGTAACAGGCCAGGCATTGGTCGGTTTCTATACAATGGATGGCGTTAAGATCGGTGAAGTGAAAAAAGATGTTGTCGCCAATAAAGATGTATGGGTTCCTTACAATGTACCTGCTGCTTACAGAACAAGGATCGTATACACTGTAGGGGTTGGAACATACACTGCAAAAGGCATTGTGCTAAGTCCGAACTGATCTTTCTAAGAAAACTCAGTATAATTTTAAGTCTCTCCCGATCAAGATCGGGGGAGACTTTTTCTTTTTTCCGATAACTGCACTTTAACGGCATTAATGTTTCTTTGCATGACCTTTAATAAAATCAGCTTATTTTAATAAATTACCGGCGAATAAATTCATATGGCAAAGAAGAAAAAGGCGGCAAAACATGTTCACGTCAAAGCACCCGCGCCTAAACGTACTCCTGTCCCCGGTTGGCATTTGCCACTTATTTTTATCATTACTTTTTTGATCTATATACCTGCGCTCACCGCTGGCTTCGTGAATTGGGATGACCCTGATTACGTCGGTGAAAACAACTACCTGATCCGGGACATTTCGAGATTACCTGAACTATTAACCACGCCGGTACAAGGCAATCATCACCCCATTACTATGTTTAGCCTTGCCCTGAATTATGTTATCAGTGGCGAGAATGCCTGGTCATACCATTTGTTCAATCTTATTTTCCACCTGGTCAATTGCTTTCTCGTGTATAGGTTAGTGCAATTGCTTACAAGAAACAATACGCTTGTGGCATTTGTTACTTCACTCCTGTTTGCAATACATCCACTGCATGTAGAATCAGTAGCATGGGTTTCTGAACGAAAAGATGTTTTATACGCATTGTTTTTTATTGCCGGTCATATCACCTTTACCAGGTATATTGATACAGGTTCAAAAAGACAATACTGGCTTACATTACTGTTTGTCGTGCTATCATTATTATCAAAGCCGGCTGCCGTCATTTTCCCTGTCTCATTATTTTGTATTGATTATTTCAGAAACAGGCGATTTTCATTTAAACTGATCACAGAAAAGATCCCATTCTTTATCCCGGCAATTCTTATTGGTGTATTAACCATAACTGCTCAAAAAGATGTCGGGGCAACCGGAGAAGCGCATTTTGGACTCGTGAAAAATATCCTTTTCGGATTTTATGGCATCATGATGTATTTTGTAAAAATGATCCTACCGCTTAAGCTTTCACCATTTTACCCCTTTCCACCTTTAAATGAAAAATTACCTGTCGTATATTATATCGCTCCTTTGTTCACTCTTTTTCTCGCAGTAACAACTTATGTTACCTGGAAAAAATACAAGTTTGTTGCTTTTGGGATACTGTTTTATATCACCAATCTTTTACTGGTATTACAAATATTCTCGGTCGGCAGTGCTGTGATGGCTGAACGCTATACATATATTCCTTATATAGGCCTGTTCTTTATTGCGGGTTATCTTTTAGACAGGTTCGCTAAAGGAAATATGAATAAAGCCTATGCAGTCCTGGCTCCCATTGCATTAATTTTTTGTGTGTTGACTTTTCTGCAGGCCCGAACCTGGAAAGATGGCGCTACGCTGTGGGATAATGTTATCAGGAATCATCCAAGCTCAAGGGCATACAGCGCAAGGGCAACGCTTTTCAGAAAAGAAGCACATCAAATGAGAGATAACAATAAACCAGAAGAAGCCAATAAATTGTATAATAAAGCGATTGAGTATTACACGCAGGCTATTAAATTAAATGCTATTGATCATGAGTCGTACAACAACCGGGCAAATATTTATATGGACATGAATAGATTTGATCTGGCGTTGCCTGATTATAAACAGGCTCTAGTTGTCAAACCAAATTACTATGTTGCTTTTGATAACATGGGCGCCCTGTATGCAAGAAGAAATATGTTTGACTCTGCATTGTATTTTTTCAATCGTGTAGTGGAACAGAAGCCGGATTATAAAATTGCTTACAGTAACCGCGGCCTCACCTACATGAGCATGAAACGGTACGATGAGGCAATAAGAGACTGGCAAAAATTTCTTGAATTCGAACCCAATGCCGCAGATATAATCAATACGATCGGGCTGTGTTTGCGAATGCAGGGCAAAAACCAGGAAGCGTTGGTACAAATAAACAGGGCGATCCAACTGAGTCCGGAGGCTCCATTCTTTTTAAACCGGTCTTATGCGTATTTCGCACTTAATAATAAAGAGAATGCCCGCAAAGACGCATTGACCGCCAAACAAGGGGGTGTCCAGGTAGAAGCTTCTTATGCTGCGTCGTTGGGAATACAGTAGCTTTATAAACTTAAAGCCTGCTTTAGGACAGGATCGATCGGCACTCCTTTTTGCATTGCTGTTTGGGCATCGCTTCTTGCCCTTGCCATATCCCCTTTTTTATAGTAACATTTTGCCCGGTTCATAAAATAATTGCCTACAGGATTTACACTGATTGCTTTATTGAAATCAGCTATTGCTTCATCATATCGTTGATAATAATTGAAAAGAACAGTACCTCTATCGTTCAAAGCATAATCCATCATGGGGCTTATTTCAAGCGTCCTGTTATAATACTTTAGCGCTGAGTCCGGCCGATTTAACCTGAAAAACGCAAGACCCTTTACATAGTAACCCAGCCGATTTGCAGGTTGTACATTGATCAGTGAGGTTGCATCTGCCAATGCCAGCGAATCTTTTCCCAACTTCAAATAAAGATTTTGCCTGTTCTCGTATCCTTTCGCATGATCAGGATGATGCTTGATTGCCTCATTGCAATCCTCTATTGCACGCTGTATAATTTCTTTTTCCCGGGCTTTATTTTCAGGCTTTCCTGATTCCCATAATAAATAATTTGCCCTGTTGGTTCTTGGAACTGCTGTGGTGGGATATTCTTTCAATACATCAGTCCAAAGTGTATCACTGTTCCGCCAGACTTTTGTTCTTTGAAATGTGAGATATGCAAATACAATAAGAACTATGGCGGGTATTAAAAATGAGACCCATCTCTTATTTGATGTTGAATTTTCATTTCCATATAACAACATACCCAGCAGGAAGCCAATACTAATGTAAGGAACGTAGGTATATCTTTCAGCCAAAAGAGTTCCGCCAATACTAACTACCTGCAAGACCAGCACAAGGTTGATGATAAAAAATAAAAAAGAAAATACTAATAATTTATTTTTCCTTTTGATCCACAGAAATACAATAAGCGCTGCAATAAAAACAGGCGACAGGTATGTGATCAATCCTAATTTTTCCGGGAAAGGATGAAATGCCGATAATGGATATGGAATAAAAAAGCGGACCAGGTACATCATGCTTGTATAGGTGGCAAAAAAGAACCTTGTCCATAACGGATAAAAATCGAGGCCGGCTATGGCAGTTTTTGATTGAATTTTTACTGTAATGATTGCAAAAACGATTGATACAATTATGAATGGAATTTTTTCAATAATTGTCCGCTTTGTAAAGCTGCGTCCCTTCCAGTAATCAAGCAAAAGAAGTATAAATGGTAAGATGATAGCTGCAGGTTTTGATAAAATAGACAAGGCGAAAAAAACAAAACAATACACAAGGTTTTTATTTTTCCGATTGGTAAGAAAATACCAGTATTGAATTAATGAAAGGAGAAAAAAGAATGTATAGAGCACATCTTTTCGTTCAGACATCCACGCAACAGATTCCACATGCATTGGATGAATACCAAAAACGATAGCTGTAAATGCTGCTACCAAAATTTTTTTACCCGACATAAGCCAGATAAAATAAAATACAAGTGCCGTATTGCAGAGGTGTAATAGCAAATTGACTACCAGGTATGAGGTTGGATCAAGTCCAGAGAGACTATAATTAAAAGCAAGTGTGAGAATTGTAACAGGATGATAATTTGAAACAACTGGTTGGGTAAAGATACCTGTCCAGTCGGGCCCCCGAAGCAAAGGATTCTGAGTTATATACTGCTCGTCGTCCCAATTGGTAAACCAGTTGTTTAACATTGGAAAAAAACCAATAGCAGTGACGAGAAGTATAGGAAGTATCCACTTCAATAAAGACATTTTCGGAACCTTCAACGTACTTTCCTTTACTACTGGCTTTTCACCAGTACTTTTCTTTATCTTGATTTTCTTTTTCTTACTCATGTATAAAATCTTATAACTGCAGCGAAGATTTGTATTGCTCAGGCACAGCCTGGCCTTTTTGCATGGCCATTAATGCATCTTCCCTGGCTCTTTTAACATCGCCCATCTTAAAATAACAAACCGACCGGTTTAAATAATAATTACCAAGCGGGTTGATTTCAATTGCTTTATTAATATCAGCCAGTGCTTCATTATATTTTTGGTAGAAATTTAAATTTATTGTAGCTCTATTATTATAGGACCGGTGATCATCGGGTTTCAGGAGTATGCATTTATCAAAATCTGCCAAGGCTTTTGCCGGTTCGTTCATTCTAAAATAACAGGCACCTCTTATATCATATCCAATCCTATAGTCAGGTCTTAACCTGATGAGCTCATTTGCATCAGCAAATGCTTCCTTGTATTGCAATCGATCCAGGTGCATCAAGCCTCTGAATTCAAAAGCAGGAGCATGATTTGGTCTTACCGATAATGCAATGGCACAGTCTTCAAATGCGGTTTTATAAATGCTGTCAGCAAAAGGTTTTTGGTCCGGGCGAAGTGCAAGTTTGGATAAATAATTTGCCCTGTTGGTTCTAGCATACGGAGTATTTGGAAAAGTTTTTAAGGCATCTGTCCACAGTGTTCCACTGTTTTGCCAAACATCCGTCCGTTGAAAAGTAATAATTCCAAAACCAATTATAAGTAATGCCGCAGCGCCCAATGCGAGTTTTGGCGGAATTAGCTTAACCTGGTTTACAAGCATTGCTACCATAAATGCGAGACCGATATAGGGAACATAAGTATATCGCTCGGAGACAATGGTAAGCCCTATAGAAACAATTTGTAAGACAAGCAGCAGGTTTACTACATAAAACAATATCCCAAATACGACTACCTTATTCTTTCGCAGGAACCATAAAGCCACAAGCATGGCAACCACAAATAAAGGAGACAAAAGAACAGGCAGGCCCAGGTCATTTGATAACGGGAAGGGATGAAAAGCTGACAAAGGATAAGGAACGAAAAACCGCACGAAATATATCATCAATACATAACATGCAAAAAACATCCGGTCAGTCATTGAAAATACACTAAACCCTGCCATAGCCGTTGGTGATTGTATTTTTACAGTAATGATCCCAAATACAATTGACAACAGGAAAAAAGGAATTTTCTCTGCCAGCACTTTCCTGGTGAACGCCCTGCCTTTCCAATAATCAAGCAATAACAAAACAAATGGAAGGATAATAGCCGCCGGCTTCGATAATAATGATAAAACAAAAAACACGAAGCATATCCAGAAAGCCGATCTTTTTCCGCTTATGAGATATCGCCAGTACTGGAGTAAAGAAAGAAGAAAGAAAAATGTATACAGCACATCTTTTCTCTCCGCTACCCACGCAACAGATTCAACATGCATTGGATGAATGCCAAAAACAATCGATACAAATGCAGCTATATATTTGTTATTGCCCGATATTTTCCAGATAAAATAAAAGACGAGGATCGTATTAACGATATGGAACAGGTAGTTTACCAATAGATATGAAAACGGATCAAGACCCGATATTGCATAATTAAAAGCATAAGTAAGTATAGTTAAGGGGTGATAGTTTCCCAGCACCTGGTGTGTGAGAATTCCATTCCAGTCAGGGCCCCTGAGCAAATTGTTGTTGATCACATAATACTCGTCATCCCAGTTGGTAAATTCGTTATCCAACATAGGCCATAAACAAACTGCAGTAATGGTCGCGACCAGAACAAACCAGGGAAATAAAGAATAATCGGGTTTACTCTTTATTTTTTTCGTCGCGGCTGGTTTTGCTGGGGCTGCTTTCCTGATTTTGGCTTGCTTTTTATTCGCCATGAGTACGAGGATAAATAGTTATTCTTTAAAAACCAAATTAAATAAATATAGCGGATTAACCATGATTGAACATCATAGTTGGAATTAAAAATCATTCACTTGCATTCAAAGTAAGATATTTAGAGCCGGGTGTGTAGATTTGCAGCTTTGCTGAATGTTTTATATTTTACCGGCCTAAAAATTAGCATCCTATCCGTGAACTGCCTCCCTAAATTTTCAAGACAGGATGTCGAAAAAAAATAAATTTAAAAAGCCGTCTGCAGCTGAACCAAAAAGCCAACGAGTTCCGGCTCCCAGCCGAAACGAAAAGAGCCCCCGAAAAGCATCCGCTTTCGATTTGTGGTTAAAACCGCACCATGTGTTTACGATTTTGGCCTTTATTTTTGGAAGCCTTTTCATTGTTTACACGCCGCCTTTCCAGGTACCCGATGAAATCGCTCATTTTGACAGGGCGTTTAAATTGTCTGAATTTTCAACACTTCAAAAAATTGAGGATAATAAATCCGGGGACTATGTACCATCAAATATTGACAGTACGCTGTGGCTTTTCCGATACTTAAGCTGGAAACCGGATCAAAAAGTAGAGAAGCAGCAAATACTTAATGCATTTAAGATTCCATTAGATCAGAAAAAAAGAAAGTTTGTAAATATTGATGCAGGGCCTTATTTCTACTTTAGTTATATACCCCAGTTCCCGGCAATTTATATTGGGAAACTTCTTAATCTTAATGTTTTAACTATTCTGTATCTCGGCCGGTTTCTTGGCCTTATATTCTACATTCTTTGTGTCCGCTATGCCATTAAAACTATTCCCGTCGCAAAGTTATTATTAACTGTTGTTGCGTTAATGCCGATGTGTCTTGCACAGGCTGGCTCATCAAATGCAGATTGTGTATTATTTTCGCTCAGTTTTTTGGCCGTAGCCCTCCTATTAAAAATAGCGCTGGCGAGGGGAAAATTAGTCATAAACAGAGATTCAATTATCCTGCTTCTGATCTTATTGATCATTGGTGTACTAAAAATTGTCTACTTACCTATTGCGATCCTTATCTTTTTAATACCTCGTATAAATTTCAGGAACAAATTAAATTATTGGGCGACTGGCATATCTGTAGTTGCACTTTCTGCTGCCTTTGCAGTTCTTTGGTTTTTGCTCAACCCCCTCGCTAGCGGACCAGCAGTGCCGGAAGCTAATACCTCAGGAAAAATAAGCGCTTTGATGAATAATCCTTTTCTCTCGTTAAAGATCCTTTCACAAACGCTAAGTGTTTCTTTTGAATCTTATTATAAAACACTAATTGGAGTATTGGGTTATCTCGATACCGTATTAAAAGAAGGCGTCTATACAACATTTGCTTTTCTTATCATTTTTGTCACACTCTTTGAAGCCGCCAACTTCAAGATCTCGCTTTTACAAAGAAGCCTCTTGTTTATTATCTCGGCCGTTGTGTTTACTGGTGTGATCCTGTCGCTTTATATGATCAATCATCGCGATAATGGCTTCGTTGTAACAGGGGTGCAGGGAAGATATTTTATCCCGATCCTATTTCCATTTTTGCTGACATTCGCAGGACTGTTGCCTGTGCGAATAGATTTTTCAAAATACAAGATCGCGAGGATCGTTGTATACCTGGTTTTAACAGGCGCACTAATAAGCACACAATTGACGCTGGCTGAAAGATATTTTGGATAATAAATTGAAACCGATATTTGAATGGCAAAAAAAGATAAACTGGTAAGGAAAAGTAAAGAGGCTGCCCCGGCAAAGAAAGTCAATGTCCCCAAAAAAAGTATTGGCCAAAGTGAAACACCTGTTACAAGCCAGCCTTTCCTGATCCTTTTTGATAAAAAAACAAAAATCTTTGTCTTTGCGCTACTGGCTCTTTATTTTATTCTCAGTATATCCAAGATCCATACTTCCAATATCGCGAATTGGGATATTGTATTTGGACTAAAAGAATCTGAATCGGTGATCTCTGGTGAACCGCGGTACATCCGGATGGATGAATGGATGGTTAGTACTCCCGCGGCGCTTGGCCAGTATAATGCGGGATTGCCAATTTCAAATCAAAGTTTAGGAGATCTGAATGCACCTGTGGTATGGGGTCTGCCGGTTAAAGATATAAGCTCCGCCTTGCGACCCTCTATTTGGTCGTATTTTATTTTTGATATAGAAAGAGCTTTTGCCTTTTCATGGAACTTCAATATCTTTTTTTTCCTGATTAGCACTTTTCTGCTGCTTATGTTACTTACCAGAAATAAGTTCTGGCTCTCGGTCACAGGCACTTTTTTTATTTTTTTATCGGGGGGGTTGCAGTGGTGGTCGTATTATATAGGTATTTACATGCTTTACCTTAATGGTATGTTTATCTCCGTGGCCTATCTTCTATATAATAGAAACCGGTTACCACTTATTTTAGCAGCCGGGATTTTCATACTCAGCGTCTTTGGATTTATTTTTAATTTATATCCACCGTTCCAGGTACCATTGGTCTATTTGTATACTTTTCTTTTCATTGGTTTTTTACTTCAACGAAAGAATTTTACAAGTATCAAAGAGGAATGGCAACTGAGAGCAATAGTGTTTTCCGTTGCCATTGTCATCCTGGGGTTCTTTATTTTACATTATTATAACCTGGTAAAAGATACCTATGCAATGATATTAAACACGGTTTATCCGGGTAATCGGGTATCAATCGGCGGCAGTCTGAAAGATGGAAAATTATTTGCAGATTTTTTTACCTTATTCATCACGGATACTAATTTCCCCAAAGCATGGCTGAACATTTGCGAAGCAAGCGGTTTTATAATGTTTTTTCCAATTGTATTTTATGCGATAGGTTATTATTTTATCAAAACTAAAAAGACCGATCCGATGCTAATTTGCTTATCAGTGTTTGTTATCATCGGACTGCTTTATGTGCTTGTTGGCTTCCCGACTTTCCTAAGCAAGCTTACACTGTTTTCGATGTCCCCCGATTATCGTGCTTTACCGATCATCGGAGCCGGGAATTGCTTCCTGTTGATCTGTTACCTTTCGAGTAATAGATTAGAATATAAAAACGAAAAAATATCGTGGGTGGAATTCGGTGTATTGGCTGCACTAATATTTGTTTTTATGCGTATCGTAAGCTCACTGGTAAATAAAGCGACCGAAAATTTCTTTACACCGGCCCAGGTGAATATTGCCACCGCTCTCATCATGATCGCTTACCTGCTTGCACGCTATAAAAATTTTCAGTATGCGAAGCCAGCGTTATACTTTTTGTTAATAGGAATGACGATAAGGAATCTGAATGTACATCCACTCACGAAAGGCCTTGGCCCCATTCTCGACAATCCTTTAATACAGGCAAGCAGCGAAATTCATAAAAAAGATCCAGCCGCAAGATGGGCAGTGTTTGGCAGTGTTAGCCTGACTAACCTGATAAAATCAACTGGCATCAATATGCTTAACGCAGTAAAATTTGTTCCACCCATGAAGGATATGAAAGTTCTTGATCCCACGGGAGCAAATGCATTTACTTACAACCGCTATGCATGGATGACCATGGCCACAGCTATCGCCAACGATACAGTTGTCTTCCAAAAAACATTTAATGAAGGTTATACCATCCATATGGATCCCTGTTCGCCAAAATTGAAACAACTGAATGTAAAATATATCGTATTTGATTACGTGCCCAAACCTGAGGAAACCAGATGTATGACAAAGATCAGCGAATTGGGAGGCATTGTAATTTACAAAAGGAATGATCAATGATTGTAAGTGTAGTTATCCCCTGCTATAATGTTAGCCGCCACATTCAAAAAGTTGTGGCGGAACTCCCTGCTGAAATCGATTGGATCATTACTGTAAATGATTGCTCCAAAGATGATACGAAAGATATATTACACCGTCTTAGTGAATTGAATAAGAAAGTGATTGTTATAGATCATGAAGTGAATGGCGGTGTGGGAAGTGCAATGCTGACGGGATTCAAAAAATCAATAGAACTGAATTGCGATATCACTGTAAAAATCGATGGTGACAATCAAATGGACAGCTCCTACATTCCGTACCTGCTGAAGCCCATTATTGAAAACAAAGCTGACTATACAAAAGGAAATCGTTTCAGGGATTTTAAAGCCCTCAATCAAATGCCGGCATTACGCCGATTTGGCAACCTGGGTCTTAGTTTTTTGATCAAGGCTGCTTCTGGTTACTGGAATATTTTCGATCCAAACAATGGATTTGTTGCTATCAACAATGAAATGCTGAAGGCGATCAATTTGAATAAAATTCATAAGAGATATTTTTTTGAATCTTCAATGCTCATCGAATTATATCTCTCGGATGCAGTGGTCCAGGAGGTGCCGATGAAAGCAAGGTATGGTGATGAAGTATCTCATCTTTCGCTTACAAGAACACTTTTGGGTTTTCCTCCAAAACTCTTAAAAGCATTTATACGGCGTATCATACTCAAATATTTTTTATTTGATTTTAATATTGCCTCGCTTTACATTCTTTTTGGAGCCCCTCTTTTCATCATTGGTCTTGTTTATGGTATTGTAAACTTTATAGAGTATGGAAGCAGCCATACGCCGGCACCCACTGGTACCGTGGTCATTCCGACACTGCTTATCATTATGGGTTTTCAGCTGTTATTATCAGCCACCAGTTTTGATATTACAAATTATCCGAAAACAAAGGAAGCAAACAATTTCAAGTTATGACGGCGTCTTCAGAAGAAATATATTCCCACGATTATTTTGAGTACCTGAACAACCGCTCAACAATACGTAAAACAGTAAGAACAGTTTACTTAAATGACATTAGAAAATATTGTATTGGTAAAACCATAGACTTTGGATGTGGCATTGGTGAGCTTCTTAAAATACTGCCTGAAGGTTCTGCCGGCTTTGAAGTAAATAAAGTGGTCGTTGAGTTTTGTAAAAAGAATAACCTGCCTGTGAATTTATATGTGCCGGAGGAAGATAATTATAACTTTCGCATGATCGAACCCGGAAAATATGAATCATTCACTATGAACCATGTCCTTGAACATTTGAAAAATTCTTCAGAGGTCATCAAAAAAATATTTGAAAGTTGTCACCGCCTGGGTATCAAGCGAATTGTATTTACAGTTCCGGGACATAAAGGATATAAATCCGATGCAACGCATGAGACATTTATTAATATGGATTATTTGACCAAAACGGGAATAGGTGATGACAAATATTACCAGTTACGGGTGAACAAATATTTTCCCGTGAATTCAGAAGCATTTAGCCGGGTATTTACTCATAATGAATTAAGATTAGTATTTGACAAAAGGAAATGAGCAAACATTCATTTGCCGTTATGGCTTATAAAAATTCGCCTTACCTGGCTGACTGTTTGGATTCCTTAAAAAGCCAAACGGTCAGAAGCGAAATCTATATCACTACTTCTACCCCGTCATCTTATATCAATGAGACCGCAAAGAAATATGGTGTGGATGTATTTGTAACCACCCCGGGTCAAGGGATTGCTCATGATTGGAATTTCAGTCTAAGTATGGCTAAAACAAAATATGTAACACTAACTCACCAGGACGACCTTTATGATGCCAACTATGCTGAGCTATGTGTTAAAGCTTCAGAAAAATTTGATGATACGTTGATTTGTTTCACAGGATATAGTGAATTGGTAGATGGTAAAGAGAGAAAGAACACCCTGATGTTAATAGCAAAAAGGGTCCTGCATTTTATGTTTATGCCTTTAAATAAGAACATCAAAAGTAAATACTGGAAAAAGGCCTCACAATCTTTCGGTACGCCCATACCCTGCCCCACAGTAATGTTCAATAAAGAAACGCTTAAAGATTTTAGATTCTCGGAAAATTTTAAAGTAAGCCTTGATTGGGACGCATGGCTGAGAATGTCAGCCATGAAAGGAAGATTCGTCTATGTGCCTAAGTCACTTTTAAAACACAGGATACATACTGATTCTGCAACTACGGAAGGGATAAAAGCAAATGTGAGGCAGCAGGAAGATCTGGAAATTTATTACCGTATCTGGCCAAAATTTATTGCAAAACTCCTTTCAAAACTATATGCGGGAAGTTATAAATCCAATGAAATTTGACCTTATAATAAATTAGTGAAAGGAAAAATATTCAATATATTAAAATATGTAATTCTGCTAGGGGTGGCAGCTGCATTGTTGTTTTTTGCCTTCAGGGGAATGAATGTAAAAAAAATAATTAATGACATCTTGGATGCAAATATGTTTTGGGTCTCTGTCTCGGGATTACTGTCAATCATAGCATTTGTTGTACGGGCACACCGATGGAATTTACTCATCGAACCAATGGGCTATTCGCCATCCTTGAAAAACACTACTTATTCTGTAATGGTCGGCTATTTGGCAAATTATGTAGTGCCGAGACTTGGAGAAGTGTCACGTTGTGGCGCATTAAGTAAAGCTGAGTCCATTCCATTCAATAAATTATTGGGAACCGTAATAATAGAAAGGATCATTGACGTACTGAGCCTGTTGGTTTGTTTAATATTAGCGGCCATTCTTGAGCATAAGAGATTGGGTAATTTTTTTGCTGAAAATATTTTTGATCCCACCATATCAAAAGTGCAACAATTGGGAAATTCGCCATGGATTCTTTTAATGATAATTTTGATCCTGATAAGTTTGATCATTGCTGTTACGTTGTTGATTAAAAAGACTAGAAAGAAAGGAAACCTAAAAATCACAAAACTTATCACAGGTTTTATCGATGGCTTAAGATCTGTAACCAGTTTGAAGCGGCCTGGTCTTTTTATTTTTCAGTCGATTCTTATTTGGGTCCTATATTATTTTGGGGTGTATGTCACACTTTTTGCCTTTCAATTTAGCAGTGGATTAGGGGGAGGCGGGGCATTATTCCTGCTCGTTGCCGGTGGTATCGGAATGTCAGCGCCAGTTCAAGGAGGCATCGGCGCATATCATCTTCTCGTTTCGCAGGGATTAATGCTGTATGGAGTATCAAAAGAAGATGGTCTTACATTTGCCACTCTTTTACATAGTCTGCAACTCTTTCTTGTAATAATTTTAGGGGTTGCTTCTTTCCTGCTATTATTTTCGAAAAGTAAAAAGCCATCCGCTGATCGATCTATCCCGGTTTAAGATCGCCTTTTGAATATCAATAAATATTCGCTTCCTTTTCGTTGATAGGTTCGTGCATCATTTCCCCATTTATATACTGTCTGATTGAAATCAATGATGTCAGCAACACCCGTTAATTCATAGCCCTGTTGCGTATATTTATTAGCCCATTGAAAAATAAGTTGCGGTGCCCCCGGTTGGGCCAACCAGGAAGTGGAAACATTACAATAGACAATGTATTTAGGGTTATTCTTTTCTATTTCAGCGATCATCTCCTCCTGCATCTTCAAATTGTAATCATGAATTTCTACCAGTGCATAAGTATAAATATAGCCGGTTGCGGACCGCCTGTTAGCATAGAAAAAAATTTGTGGCTCTGACCCTATAATGGCCACTTTGTCATTCGGCTCTGAGTTGGCTTCAAGGTATTTCGCTATTTCTACTGATTCTATGAAAGGATTAAGTCCATATACATTTCTTGATACTTCAGCAGGATCTTTGGAGAAATAATATTCTTTCCTGCTTGTCAGCACAGAAACTCCCGCAATGATCAGTAAGAGGAAAGGTAATAATGCCGCATAATTCACTTTCATGAAACGGGACAACAAAGTTTGGAAATAATAGACAGCAATTCCGGCCAGCAAACCTACGGAAGGAAGAATAGAGATAAAATAATGCCGCCTGAAATGAAGACCAGGGCAAATAGATAAAAAAGCAAACAAAGCAAAAAACCAGGCAATTAATTTTTGTTTGGCAGATAACTTTGAGAATCCTGCTAATATTATTCCAGCAAAAAATAACACCCAAAAAAATCCAAATTCTTCCCACATGGGGGTAAATACAGTGATGAAACTTTCCATTCCTTTTGAAAACGTAACATTGCCAGTATACTTGCTTGCATATTCAACTGTCCAGAACCAGAATTTATCAAACGCACCCACCAGCATTAAAAGTAAAACCGTTAAAATGTATGGGCCTATTGCTCCCGCTGAATAAATAACTCCATTTAAAAAAATATTTTTAATGCTTCTTGTACGCTGCATGATTACAGGCAGTAAGATCCCAACCGCTCCAAACAACATAAAAAAAACCGCTTGCTGTTTCATTAAAAAGGATACGCCAAACGCCAGCCCGGTCAGAAACACAAATTTTAATTTCCCATTATTATAATAGTTGGCCAGGAATAAAATTCCTATCGAAACGAAAAGATTCACAAAATGAGTGGCATGAGCAGCCAAACCCAAAAATACAGAGCTCATAGCCATCAGTCCATATACTGACGATGCGACAAGTGCCACGGGATCATTAAATAATTTCCGAAAACCGAAGAAGAAAAAGAGCATGGTGGCAGCATTCATCACAAGCAATCCAATATGTACGCCGGAAGCATTCGTACCAAAAACCACCATAAAGAGCGAATACATCGCATAGGTACCCGGTAACTTCATATTGTAAGCAATCTTGTAGGGAGCTACTCCTTCCAATAAAAGCTTACCAAAATATGAGTACTCGCCTTCATCTCTTTCGAGTGGCACGTCCAATAGCCCCGCCCTGATAATAGAAATTATGATTGTAATTAAGATAATTGCAGCAACATATACATTACCACTGAAAGCCTTTTTTCCGGAAAGTATTTTTTTTGGAGGTGTAATTGGCGCTTTTGTCTGCTTCTGACTTCCCTTTTTGCCCATGGTTATATAATATCAGATTAAATATATTCAAATTATTTCCATTCTTAAAGCATTCTTGCTTGAGTGCCAATTCTTTTATATTTTGTCAGCCCAAAATACAAGTATAATATGATCCATGGGAAGAAAGTGGTAGTAGTGTTGCCGGCATATAATGCTGCAAAAACCCTAGAGAAAACTTATAACGAGATCGATTTTAATATCGTGGATGATGTAATACTTGTTGATGACAATAGTAAAGACAATACTATCGAAGTTGCAAAGCAGGTTGGCATCAATCATATCTTAAGACATGATCGTAATTATGGCTATGGCGGCAATCAAAAAACCTGCTATAATTATGCATTGAAGATCGGCGCCGACATTGTTATCATGCTTCATCCCGACTATCAGTATAACCCTAAACTTATCCCGTCTATGGCGTACCTGATCGCCAAAGATGTTTTCCAGGTGGTGCTGGGTTCAAGGATCCTTGGCGACAGGGCGATGATCAATGGAATGCCTGTTTACAAATACATCGCGAACAGAATCCTTACCTGGACACAAAATTTTATTATCTGGCAAAAACTTTCTGAATACCACACCGGCTACAGGGCATTTTCAAAAGAGGTTTTAGAGAAATTGAACCTCGAGGCAAATTCTGATGATTTTATTTTTGACAACCAGATGCTCTGTCAGATCTTTTATCTTGGATACGAGATCGGTGAAATATCATGCCCTGCAAAATATTTTGAAGAAGCCTCTTCAATTAATTTCAGCAGGAGTTCAAAATATGGGTTAGGAGTGATCGGTACGTCGATCAAATACCGTTTGAACAAATGGGGAATTCTCAAATCAGATATATATCATAAGCCTTCAGAAAAAAGAATAGAAGTGATCGCAGGCAAATAACCCGTGTCTCACTTCTATTCTGGCTAACCTATGATTTCACAAATGAAAAAGTCTTTTTATAATTCTCTGATGACAACATCAGGTAATAGAAACCGGATGGGATTGATCCCGTATTTAGATTAATAGAATTTTCACCTGAATTGATTTTTACCTGCTGCGACTTTATCTCTCTTCCTGCGTTGTCAATTATCTTGATTAATAGATCACTTGCCGGTAAATCAATGATGCGCAAGGTTAGCATACTTGTGATCTTATTGCTGAATATAACTTTTGTATTGGTTGCATCACTACGGCTTACTCTCAAAGTATTACTATAACTGTACTTTCCGTCAATATCAACATATTTTAAACGATAAAATTGCATTGGTTTCATTTCGTTATCATCAAAAGAATAGGCCGTTTCACTTTCATTACTTCCCCTGCCATTTACAGTTCCAATCCGGATAAAATTTACTCCGTCAATTGATCTTTCAATGTCAAAATGTGAGAAGCTTTTCTCACTTGTTGTCATCCAGGTCAGCCTGTTTGCATCCGGAGTTTTCCATGCGGTAAAATATTTCAGCGTAATAGGTAGCACAACTGCATTGAATGCAGTAATGGTATAGGCACAGTTAGAACCGGAGTTTCCATCGATCGCAACGATCACATGGGTGCCCGCCGCCAACCAGGGTGTTGTAGCTGTTACGGATCCACCCGCCCCTGTCTCACACCCGATTTTCAATAGTGACCCGCATGCACCTACAAAAAATCCGATTTGAAATCCATTATTAGCGCCAAGTTCAGAATTATCACAAGTAATGTTATTCAGTTGAATAGAACTTATGCCATTGGATGCTACATAATAGTCGTAGAAGGCAGTGTTCTCCAATGAAAAAGCGCAAAGCTGAACTGGTGTTACTTCAGACGATGCTTTATTACAGGCGTTTTGGTCAGTTGTGGGCACTGAGCTAATATAAGTAGCGCCACTGCAAAGGTTATTCGGTGGCGGATAATTTGTTGCTGAAAGTGTTAGTGTTCCCGAACCTGGGGTCCAGATGCGGAGATAATAAGTTGTATTAGGCGTCAGTACGTATTGTTCAAAAGGCGCCCAATAACCCACTCCATCTGCAAAGCAGACGGAGCTGGTAGATTGAAGCCCCTGGCAGGTTCCTGTGCTACCACACCCCGTATACATAGAAATCTCTACAGCCTGCACAGGAGAACTATTTACATGCACTAAAACACATGAACCTGATGCATTGGTTGTAAATGAAAAGATCGTGATCTTTCCACTTCCACTAAATCCACTGCCACAATGGGCCGCGGTACCGGACGTAGGAGATATTGTATAATTTCTGCTTATTGTATCAAGGGCCATTACATGGGGATTGTTACAGCTGGCTCCCTGAGAAAAAGACCGGGTTACGGTACAACATAGCATCGCTAGGATGACAAACTTCACTGGTTTCATAGGGTTGCGAATTAAAGGGTACGTCTATAAAGTTAAATCACAAAAATGCCAGTTCAGAGCGACACCAAAAGAACTTTAAAAAATCGACCAGAAGTACTCGCAAGCGGGGGTAATAATACACGTGAATCCTTCATCCTTAACAATCGGAAATTCTTATTCAAATCTGCTAATTCTTCTTATTTTAGGGCTTTACCGTAGTTAATTCACTGCTTTGGATTACAAGAAAAACTAACTGTATGTCTAATTATCATTTTGAAAAATGGATTTATAAAACAATCCTGGGATTTCTTCTGATTGCCGGGGGCATTTTTTTTATGTATTATGCGCTGACGCATTTTTACAGGGACAACTGGATCACGTATGCATCGATATGTGCTTCGGGTGTTAGTATTGGCGCCTATTTATTAAGCAGTGCAGCCGTGAATAAAGTAAAGTCTGATATAATCAAAAAACAAAAACTCAAACAACAGTCCGGTTAAACGCATTATTTTTTAAACATAAAATAGACGGCGCCAAGCAAGAAACAAAAGCTCACAAGATATTTCCAGTGAAATGGTTCTTTAAGATAAAAAACTGCAAACACCGCAAACACAACCAATGTTATTACTTCCTGGATCAGCTTTAACTGAAAGCCACTAAAGCCACCCGCATAACCAATCCTGTTGGCAGGTACCATTAGCGCATATTCAAACAAAGCAATAAACCAACTCAGGACAATTGCTTTCCATAATGGCCAGCCTTCCTGTTTTAAATGATAATACCAGGCAAACGTCATAAATACGTTGGAAGCGATAAGAAGAATAATTGTTCGCATAATAAAAGTTTGATTTAAAAAAAATCCTGCCGGTTAGCAGGACTACAATTTATTTCTTGGAGCGATCAACTCAGGCTTCGAAAATCAACCGGGACCAGGCGACTAACACCCGGCTCCTGCATCGTAACTCCATAAATAACATCAACAGCACTCATCGTCATTTTATTATGGGTTACAATAATGAACTGTGAATTACCGCTAAACTCCCTGATCATATTGGTGAACTTGCCAACATTGGCATCATCAAGGGGGGCATCTACCTCATCTAATATACAAAACGGTGCAGGCTTGATAAGATAAATAGCAAACAACAAAGCAGTAGCAGTCAATGTTCTTTCACCACCGCTGAGTTGTGTAAGCGATGTGGGACGCTTACCTTTAGGTTTTGCAATAACGTCAATCCCGGTCTCAGCAAGGTTTTCAGGGTTTTCGAGTATAAGGTCGCACTGATCATCTTCAGTAAATAAAGATTTGAAGACCCTAAGAAAATGCTCCCTTACTAAATGAAATGTCTCTAAGAATTTCTGGTTGGCAGTTGCTTCCACCTCTTGTATGGTTTGCAATAAACTATCTTTTGCTGTAACAAGATCATTCTTTTGCTCAAGAATGAACTCGTAACGTTTTTTCATTTCAGTAAAAGCTTCGATCGCCGTAGGATTTACTTCACCAAGATTGTCTAACCTTTTTTTCATCCTGTCACTCTTCTCCTGCAGCTCATCAACGGTCATCTCACCTACCCTTGCTTCGTCGAGAATATCTTCAAGCTGAATGCGAAACTCTACATGAAGCCTCTCTTTCATCCCGGCCAGCTGTAATTTTACATCATTCAGCCTGTCTTTTATTTCACTAAGAAAATGTTCCACCTGTTCTTTGTCCTTCACCTTATGGCGAAGCATACTTTCCTTCTCACTCAGCTCATTTCTGAAATTATAATAGGCCTGGTCGGCTTCATTCAATTTTCTTTCTTCATCTTCTTTTGCTTTCAACATATTGAACAACTCATCCTCAACCTGCTCCAGTTGCTCGATACACTGTTCTATTTGCTGTCTTGTATCTGAAAGTTGCGACGTATTGCTTTCTATTTGTTCTTTCAGTTCGCTCAGCTGGTTACTCTTGAAATCAAGTTCTTGTTTTAATGCGGCTATCTTGCTTTGCTGCTTTGTCACCAGCAAATTGTATTCATTGTACTGGCGATTCGCCTCGTTGTAAAACCCTTCCTCATTTTTAAACACTTCTTCTCCTTCATTAAGCTTTGCAGCCTGAACTACTAATTCTTCACTAAGCCATTTAAGATCGTTACGGGTCGCTTCAACAGAGTTTTGTGTATGTTGGATCTGGAGATGTAATTCTTCCTGTCGTTGCTGGCTTTGATTTTGGAGTGCATGTAAATTTTCCAGCTTATTGTGCAATGAAAAAACCTGGTTCGTAAGTTCCTGGATCTCGATCTCCGTGTTCTTTAGCGTATGTTCGCGGAGATCCTCATTAAATGCAATTACTTCGTTATGTCTTTCCTGGATCTCTTCCTTTAATAATTCAACCACTGCATTCTGTGATAAGATCTCTTCATGTAATTTTTCTACATTCTTAGCCCGTCCTATCTTCTTGCCTTCGAACAAACCAACACTTCCCCCGGTCAAAGAATATTTTCCCTTTACATACCGGCCGGTTTTCTCTATTACTACAAATCCATTACTGTTTTCCAATGCTTCTTCATTGTCGGCAATAATTACATTGGAAAGGAGATGGCGGGCCAGGCCCAGGTATTTTTCATCAACCTCGATCACATCGATAGCAGAGATCACCCCTTGCATTGAAGTGAAATCATGCGTTTCGACAACTGAATCATTCAGCTTGTCAAGTAAAAAGAAATTTGCTTTACCCTTTTTATTTTCATCAAGCAAATGAACAGCCTGTAATCCTTCCTGGAGGCTATTTACAACATAGTAATTAAGGTAGGGTTCTAATACATTTTCTAAAGCTGTCCGGTATTCTTCTTTTACATAAATGATATCAGAAAGGATAGGCGCCGTATGATTCCAACCCTGGTTATTATGAAGAAACTTTACGCTTTCCGGATAACCTTCCATTGAATCGATCAAACTCTTTAAAAGGTCATGTTCATTTTTCTTCGAATCTAGTTTCCTGCTTTCGTCGGCAAGATTGCTTCTAAGTGTTTCAAGCAATGCCTGCGTTTGAAGTATTTGATCCTTGGTATATTCCTGGTGCTTTTGCAATTGATCAAGATCGGTTCTTTTAATATTCAATTCTCTTTCTCTCAAATGCAGATCATCAGCCAGGTGTTTACGTTGAGCATCTCTTTGTAACTTATCATCATCAATTTGCTGTACGGCCCGGGTAAGGTTTTGAATGGAAGTATCTGCGATCACTACTTTTTTCTCGGCCTCAAATTGATTACGCTGTACCTGCTGATAGCCGCTGCGCAACGCATCCAATGCAATTCTTTTTTCATCCATCACCACCCGCTTTGCATCCATTTCATTTCGAAGTTGCATCAGTTGCGCATTCATCCCTTCTAATGTCTTTGCTTCTTCATCCACCTGTGAACTTGTAAATGCGATGCTTTCTTCAATACCTTGTTGCTGTCCTTCTGCTTTTTGTAAAAAATCCTGTAAGCCTGCTTCCCTCTCTTTCAGGTGATCCAATCTTTGCGCAGCAAGATTCTTTTCATTTTCCTTTGTTCTTAAATGTTGCAGCATTTCATTGAATGCATGCTGCATCGCCTGTAACTCTTTTTCTTTTTCAATAAATACAACTTTATCCTGCTCCAGCGCCGCTTCATCGCCTGCTATTTCTGCTTCAAGTTTTATTTTCTTATCCGTTTCTTCGTCGTGTTGTGTATTTAACTCTTTATAAGTAACATTAAAACTTTCAAGTGCAGCTTTTGCCAGCTCCACACTTACTTCACGGTATTCTTTCTTTACCTCATAATACTTTTCAGCTTTCTTTGCCTGGTTCTCCAGGGCCTTCAACTGGTTGTTTATTTCAAACAACAGGTCTTCGATACGGGCAATATCCTGTTCAGTTGCATCAAGTTTAAGCTTTGCTTCTTTCTTTCGTGTTTTATAAATGGAGATACCTGCTGCTTGTTCAAGCATGCGGCGGCGACTATTCTCTTTGTCTTTTATCAGGTCATCCACCATTCCCAATTCAATGATGGCATAAGAATCAGTGGAAACACCGGTATCCATAAAAAGATTCTGGATATCCTTCAAACGGCATTGTACATCGTTAAGGCGGTATTCACTTTCGCCACTTTTATAAAACTTACGGGTAATGGTAACAGTGCTGAATTCGGTCGGGAGCAGGTTCTTTGTGTTTTCAAAGGTCAGGCTCACTTCCGCAAGACCCGATGCAGAGCGGCTCTTAGAGCCGTTAAAGACAAGACTATCCAGGTTTTCACTTCTCAGGTGGCTGATCTTTTGTTCGCCGATCACCCAACGGATACTATCCACGATATTTGATTTACCGCATCCATTAGGGCCAACGATCCCGGTTACGTTGTCATCAAAGTTGACAACAGTTTTATCAGCAAAGCTTTTAAAACCTTTAATTTCAAGACTTTTTAGGCGCACGGGCAAAC
>CBFGXP010000037.1:0-23511 GCA_965652775.1 uncultured bacterium | reverse complement strand
TATCCTGTTCAACCTTATGGCGTAAAAGAAAACCCCCATACATTATTGGATGTAGCTGACATAGTGTATGTCGATCCTGTAAACACAGGATATTCAAGGATCACAGGGAGCGCACCTGCTTCGAAATTCTTTGGCGTCAACGCAGATATAAGATACCTGGCTGACTGGATCAGCACTTTCGTTACCAGGTATAGTCGCTGGCCATCGCCCAAATATCTTATTGGCGAAAGTTACGGCACTAATAGAGTGTCCGGCCTGGCTCTTGAATTGCAAAATCGTCAATGGATGTTTCTCAATGGCGTGGTACTGGTTTCGCCCACAATACTGGGTATTGAACGAACCGGACCGGTTGATATGGCCTCACGATTGCCTTATTATGCCGCTACAGCATGGTACCATAAAGTATTGCCGACAGATTTACAAAACAAAGATCTTACAGATATATTACCAGAAGTAGAAGAGTTTACCATCAATGAATTGATACCTGCATTAGCACGGGGAGGATTTTTAGAGGATAACAAACGAAAAGCCATTGCGGCAAAAATGAGCCGGTACTCCGGTTTGTCTGAAAAAGTAATTCTGCAACGTAACTTGTTTATACCTCCCCAATTTTTTTGGAAAGAGTTGTTAAGAGACAAAGGCTACAGCGTAGGCAGGCTAGATAGTCGTTACCTTGGTATCGATCGGCAGGAAGCAGGCGATACAGTGGATTATAATGCTGAGCTCATTTCCTGGAACCATGCTTTTTCACCAGCTATGAATCATTACCTGAGAGACGAGCTGAATTACAAAACAGATCTCAAATATTATATGTTCGGCCCTGTTAGTCCCTGGGACAGGAGTAATGATCGCACGGGAGAGAACCTGCGTTTGGCTATGGCTGAAAATCCTTTTTTACATGTAATGATCCAAAGTGGTTATTTCGATGGTGCTACAGATTACTTCAATGCTAAATATAACATGTGGCAGTTGGATCCAAGTGGTAAAATGAAACATCGTTTAAGTTTTAAGGCATACAGAAGCGGACACATGATGTATTTGCGCAAACCAGACCTGGCAACAAGCACAGATGACTTGCGTGAATTTATTATGAAAACGCTGCCAAAGGCAGGACAACCGGCTCAATATAAAAGGCAGTTTTAATTATTGGATGATTCATTGATCACACAAGAGTGCGACGCAACCGAAGCTTAATAGTAGCACTGGTGCTGACTAAATAAATAAAAAAGTCTACCCTATAAAGATTGGTCTTTAAACACGATGAGATTGCGTCGTCCGCCGCGGCGCCCTCGCAATGACGTCTAAAACGCTAGCTGTCCCCCATTCCTCGGATCTGTCTTTGATTCTAACTTATAATTTGGCGGAGGTTCTTTACCTAATAAATGTTTTACAAAATAATCCCAGCGGCGGCGCATCATATAAGGTGAATCAACTCCAAAACCATGACCGGCGTTCGGGAACACAACCAGATCATAATCTTTATTTGCTTTCGTCAGCGCATCAACAACCAGGTAGGTATTATAAGGCGGCACATTGTTATCCATTAACCCGTGTGCAAGCATCAGCTTCCCTTTTAAGTTCTTTGCATACGTTTGATTGGCTTGTGCTTCATAATTGTCTTTGCCATCCGGACCCTTTGAGAGTAAGCCAATATAGCGTTCGCCCCAGTCATCTTCATAGTTCCGGTTATCATGATTTCCCGACTCAGAAATACCAACTTTGAAAAAATCAGGATAGCGGAACATAGCAGCCGCAGTTGCGAAGCCACCACCAGAATGTCCCCAGATACCAACTTTCGTTGTATCGATATAAGAATAACGCTGCGCCAATTGACGAATACCTGCGATTTGATCGGGCAAGGTGTTTGTGCTCATATCCGGCCAGTACCTATCATGAAAACTTTTTGAGCGATCCGGATTTCCCGTGCCCTCGATCAACACAACCACAAAACCTAATTCCGCCAATGCCTGGTGATCACTTCTCGATGCACTGAATCCCCAGCTGCCCACACTTCCACCCTGGGGACCGGGATAGATATAATCAACAACAGGATATTTTCTGTTCGGATCAAGATTGGTGGGAGTGAACATGATGCCATAGATATCATCTTTTCCATCAGCGGATTTTACTGAGAATGGTGTTGGCGGTTTCCATCCCGCTGCTTTCAATCTTGACACATCTGTTTTTTCTAACCCGGTAATTTGTTTCCCATTCATATCCCGCAGCACAGTAACTGATGGCACATCGGGTTTTGAATAACTGTCAATAAAATAATTTTCTGATGGTGATAAACTGATATTGTGTGTGCCTGCACCGGGAGAAAGTAATGTGAGATTTTTTCCATCAAAACTAATCTTGAAAAATTGCGCGAAGTAAGGGTTCTCGGGTTGAGTGCCACAAGCCATAAAATAGATGAGACGATTTTTTTCATCAACCTTGATCACGCGGGTTACCACCCATTTCCCTTTTGTGATCTGATTCTTGAGTTTGCCTGTTGCAGCATCATACAAATAAAGATGTCCCCAGTCATCTCTTTCAGAATACCAGATGAATTCTTTTGTTTTTGGAAGATATCTCCAATTGATAGCACCTTGTCCCGATTCGTATTGTGTAGCTACTATTTCTTCAAACACTTCACGGACCTCGCCAGTGAGTGCATTGGCAATACGCATTTTTGATTGTTTATGATCTCTTGATGTGGAAAGAAAAGCATGTTCAGATCCATCAGGATTCCAGTCAATATCATCAAATGTTCCGCTACTTGAAATATCATCGCTAAGGGAAGCCCTGTGGGGATCAGGTGGAATATTTAGCATGATAACTTTGGGTTCATCCACATTGATAACACAACGATGGATCATCGGGATATCTTTATCACCGGGCAAAGGATATTTCCATGCTTTTAATGTTGGATGACCAACATTTGTAGTAGCGAGATACATTTCGCCAACGTTGCGTTGATCTTGCTTAAATGTTGCGATCTTTTTTGAATCAGGCGACCACCGAAGGATTGCTCCATCACTTCCCCTCCAACCCGCGTTATCTGTTGCATACCCAAAATCTTTGATGCCATCGGTTGTCAATTGTTTTTGCTCGTTTGTCTTTGTATCCCTTACCCACAGGTTATAGTCCTTGATAAATGCAGCCTTTGACTTATCTGGTGATAAGACTTCAATATTTCTGCTTCTGGAACCACCCTGTCCTCGTTGCAAGTTTCCATTTGCAGTGTCGCTAGTTACGGAACCGGAGGCGATATCATATTTCCATTGCTTCCTGTCCGCATTAAATATGATCGTTTTTCCATCTGGAGAATAGCTTATAGTTTGAAAAGGCAGCATATGAGCGTTGAATGTTCTTCCACTTGCGGTTGAAAGTGCAGCGGCTAATTTTTCATGGTCGAATGCGGCGGTCTTTGTTTCTTTCCCAGGATCAACTAAGATAAATTCGCTTCCGGTTGGTGTGAGTACCCGATACCAGAATTTATCACCCGATATCCAGTTGGGAGATACGCTTCCGCGATCCACATATTTCTGAGTGTTATAGCCCAACAGGTGTTCTGCGTTTTGATAATCCTTTGCCGTCATAGCATCCTGGGCATCTATAGAATGAATAATTGAAGATGCTATAAAGAAAAAGAACAACCGCTTCATAAATTGTATTTAAGGTAAAAAGTAAATGATATTCAGTGAGTGCAAATTAAGAGGTTTTAGATAATTGTACGCCCCACTCATCAGTCAGTATATTTTAACATTTTTTATCAATTTTCCGATGGTTAAGGGTAGAAAAATGATATAATCATTGGCTCAGTAATTGCCGGTAGATTCATAAATAAATCTTTATGACAAGTAACAGATCAAAATGTGCAGAAGCACAAATGCTGATTAGGAAGCCTGTGGAAGAAGTTTTTGAAGCCTTTATCAACCCGGCAATAACAAAGAATTTTTGGTTCACTAAAGCCAGTGGTAAGCTTGAAGTAGGTAAAAAAATAACATGGGAATGGGAAATGTATAATATATCGACGACCGTGATTGCCAGGGAAATTTTGCAGGACCAGAAAATTGTGTTTGAATGGGATAATGCAACAAAGACAGTTGAGTTAATTTTTACAGAATTAGATGACAATTCCACTTTTGTAACTGTTACTGAATCCGGCTATAATAAAACAGGTGATGAATTGATCGCTGTAATTAAGGAATCCACCGGCGGTTTTACAACCGTATTGGATGGACTCAAAGCTTTTCTGGAGTATAGAATTAATTTAAACCTGATTGAAGATAAATTTCCGAAAGAGGTCAGTGTGCACCGGGAAAACTGATGGAAGATTTAGACCCAGGGGTCACCAATTCCCACAAATAAATACGCCCGAACTCCGTGGATCATTTAGCCTTTATGTCACTATGGCCAAAAAACTATCTTTGCCCGAATGAAAAGTTTCGACGTACCTATTATCTATCGGAGTCCCCTGATAACAGCTATTAAAAGGAAGCGGAAAGAACAGGATAAGATGAAAAAGGATTTTACTCCTACCCTTCTTGATTTTGGTCCGCTGCAAATTTATTTGGCCCGTCATTTTGGTTTCTGTTATGGTGTAGAAAATGCGATCGAGATCGCCTTCAGAACGGTTGAAGAAAACCCGGGGAAACGAATTTTTCTCTTGAGCGAAATGATACATAACCCGCAGGTGAATGCAGATCTGCAGGCGCATGGTGTTCAGTTCATGCAAGACAATTATGGTAAACAATTGATCTCATTTGACACACTGAGTGCTGATGATATTGTAATCATTCCCGCCTTTGGAACCACAATAGAATTAGAAGAAAAACTGAATAAGATCGGAATTCAAACAGAGAGATATGATACAACCTGCCCTTTTGTGGAAAAAGTTTGGAACCGAAGCGAGCAGATCGCTAAAAAAAATTACACTGTCATTATTCACGGTAAACCAAAACACGAAGAAACCAGAGCAACATTTTCACATGCTGCTTTTTATACTCCTGCTGTTATAATAAGAGATATGGAGCAGGCCATTGCGCTGGCAAAGTTTATCAAAGGAGAAAAACCACCAGCACAATTTTATGAAGAGTTCAAGGGACAGTATTCAGAGGACTTTAGCGTAACACATGATCTCCAGCGTATCGGCGTGGTAAATCAAACCACCATGCTTGCCAGCGATACACAGGCAATTGCAGATTTTTTGAAACAAGTAATGATCGAAAAATATAAGTTGACTTCAGCAAATGTGGAAGAACGATTTGCAGACACAAGGGATACGCTTTGCTATGCTACACTGGAAAATCAACAGGCAGTTTCAGGTATGTTGCAAACGGATGCTGATCTTGCTATTGTGGTTGGTGGCTACAACTCATCCAACACTTCTCATCTTGTAGAACTTTGTGAAGAAAAATTGCCAACCTATTTTGTCAACGACGAAGAAAAAATTCTTTCTGCCAAAGAAATACTTCATTATAATTTTCATACCAAAGAAGAAGTACTCACTACAAATTTTTTACCACCCAAAAAACCTGTAAAGATTTTAATAACAAGTGGTGCATCTTGCCCGGACGCTTTGGTGGAAGGAGTAATTAATAAACTGGTAAGTTTCTATCAGGTCAACCTAACAACGGATGAATTAATTACGAAATTTTGAAATCCTATTTCCTGAATCAGCTCCTATTTATATAACAACTCGTAATACTCATGTGCCATGCGATTACTGTCAAATTGAAAACGGACATCGCGCATGCCATTTTTAATTACTAAACGCCAGGTATCATAGTTTTCGTAGTATAAAGGCAATATCTCGTTATCAAGGATTTCATACAATTTTTTAAGATCATAATCATCCTGTTCGTGCACCGTCATGTTTGCATAATCAGCTTTAGGAATTACAAAACCGTTATGGCCATGATTAATAAATTCCGGGATCCACCCATCATCTGTCGAAAAATTCACTGAACCATTCATTGCAGCAGTCATACCGCTTGTTCCAGATGCCTCTCTTGGCACCCGTGGATTATTTAACCACACATCGCCGGCCTGTTTCAGTCTTTTTGAAAGACCTAATTCATAACCGATCAATACTGCTACATTATTATACTTCTTACTTAAATGCACAAGGTGATTAAATTCTGAGATGGCGGGATAATCGACAGGGTAAGGTTTTCCTGCCCAAATAATTTGAACAGGGTGTTTCTTGTCACTTAATAACGCTTCAAATTTTTCTTCATCTGTTGTGATCAACCCTGCCCTTTTGTATCCTGCAAATCTTCTTGACCATACAATCGTAAATACATTGGGGTCAAAAATTTTCCCGGTCTGGTCAGCAACAATTTCAAAAGCTCTTTTCTTCAAATGTTTTTTCCTGTCATCAAAAGCCCAGTCATTACCTTCTTCCATGAATTTGTACAACTGTTTATCTGCCCAGTATCGCCAGTTCTGAGAATTGGTTATTGAAATGATCGGGCATATATCACTATACTTCTTCCACATTTCCCTTGATACAACCCCATGCAATTGTGAAACGCCGTTGGCTAATCTTGCAATCCTTAATGCCGCAAGGGAATGATTAAACATATTCTCTTCGCTGCCGGTTAATTTTTTTACCTCATCAGTCGTCAGGCCACAGAAATAACTCATCTTATGACACAGATAAATATCATGTTTCTCATTACCGGCTTCTTCCGGTGTATGCGTAGTAAACACCAGCCGTTTCCTCACTTCCTTCAGGTTTCTTCCATATTTTTCATATAAATAAAAGGCAGCCGAAAGACCGTGTGCTTCATTCAAATGATATACATCAGGATTAAAACCAAGTTCATCAATCAACTTTGCCCCACCAACTCCCAATAAAATAAATTGAGCCACTTTGGTGGCCACATTTGCATCGTATAAGCGATGAGTAATTGTTTGGGACACATAATCGTTTTCGGGCAGATCAGTGCTCAATAAGAACAAAGGAGCTGTCTTAAATATCTCCGGATCCAGGTACCATGCTTTTACCCAAACCGGATGTTCGTGAACAGTGATCTGGAATTTTATTCCTGTATCCTGAAGAAAGCTGTATTGTTTTTCCATCCAGGTCACTTGCAGTGTTTGATCCTGGTTACGGGCCTGGTCATAATAACCGTATTTCCATAAAATGCCAATACCGATCATGTTTTGCCTGAGCTCATATGCGCTACGCAAATGAGAGCCGGACAAAAATCCAAGACCACCACTATAAATTTTCAGGGGCTGGTGTGTTGCAAACTCCATTGAAAAGTAGGCTGCTTTCTTAGAATATCTCTCATCAAAAGGGTAAGGGACTTTGAAATGTCTAAAACTCATATTGTGTGGTTTTTACACAGGGCACAAAATAACGGGAAATAGCCGTAACAAATTATATGTTCGGTGCTTCCGGCTATTAAATTATTCACATGCGGGGAAAAGTTGAAGGTAAAAAAGACGTAAACTAACAATCATTTGGATGCTCGCTTGACAGGAGTTTTAGATTTCGCTTCCTTTTTTTTGGGAAAACCTCCATCAAAAGAACATTTAGTTCCACGATGAGCACCACATGCCTCGAGTTCCTTTAATGTAACTGATGATGATGAAAACTTAAATTCAAGAGAACAGGCATCACCCAGTTGCTTATATACTGCAACATTTGCCGATGTAAAACTGGCTTCACCCTTCAATTCACCCGTGCACTCGCCATTATTGCGGTCGACATGAACAAAGAAATTTATTCTACCTGGCTTATTGTTATCACGGATAGAAACCAGATTCATTTTGTCTTTAACATAATCTGCAGAAAATTTATTTTTCTTAGCCAGTGTGTCAATCGGATTGATCACTTCCTGCACCCTGTCATCAAGCGGATCAGTCATGATGAGAAGAAATTGTTCAATATTGTGATCATAGCTATAAGCTTCCTTTCCTTCGGTTGTCGAACCATCTGGCTTTTTAAGCAAAATATTCTTGTAAAAAGTAAGTTTTCGATCTAAGCCGCTAACCTGCAACGTCGCGGGATTGGCATCAGGAACAAGCAGGGGTAAATAAGCTTTGAATTCATTTTCATTATTAAAAGTAAGCACAAGTAATGCTTTTTTTTCAACCGCTATCGCTTTTACAAACAAATAAGTTTCCTTTTCAATCTCCATTCGTTTTCCCATATAGATCTTTGGCTTTGCATTTTTGCCAAAAACGTTGATCAACACTGAATCAGGAACAAACTGTTTGAATATATTATTGCCTATGAGCAGTGAATCCTTTTCCTTTTTGTTCAGGGAAGTATCGGACACTTCATACGGCGGGTCTATCAGCTCAAAAGATTCTATGAAATCACTGATAGCCACCTCATCAGCACCGGACAGAGAAGGCTTTTTTTTATTACCACAAGCCGAAAGCAGGTAAAATGAGGCAAGTAAACAAATAAGAAAGCGGACCATACATTCAAATTGTTACCGAATATAAACTTTTCTGATTTTATACCACATAGAAAAATTCTTGGAAATCCGGCAATGATTTTTTAGGTTTGTCTAAATTTATTTTTAGTCATGCTTAATTTTTCAACCAGTGAAGAAAATTACCTGAAGACGATCTTTCATTTGCAGACTAAGGATGACAATGTAACTACAAATGAACTGGCAGAAAGATTGCATACCAAACCAGCTTCCATAACGGACATGATGAAGAAATTAAAAACGCGAAAGCTGGTCAACTATCAACCGTACCAGGGTTTCCGTCTTACTGCTGAAGGAAAAAAGATCGCATTGAATATAATTCGTCGGCACCGGCTATGGGAATTCTTTTTGGCAGAAAAATTAAAATTTAGCTGGGATGAAGTACATGAAATAGCCGAACAACTGGAACATGTCAGCAACAAGAAATTGATCGATAAACTGGATGAATACCTGGCCTATCCGAAATTCGATCCGCACGGCGATCCTATACCTGACATACATGGGAAAATGGAGGCGAGTAAACAAATAAACTTATCTGAATTACACTTCAATAAACCTGCAAGAATTTGTTATGTTGCGAATCAATCTGAATTACTACTTGAGCATTTACAAGAGAAAAAAATTAAGATAGGTGCTATGATCGTGGTAAAAAGGAAATTCACTTACGACAATTCACTGGAAATAAAACTAGATAATAAGTCGCTTTTGACAATCAGCGGTCAGCTGGCGAAAAACATTTTTGTAAAAAACTTAAAGTAATGCAAGATATAGTACAATTTTTTGAAGGAATGGGACCTGTTAAATCAGCTCTTATTGCTACCACTTTCACATGGGTTGTTACTGCATTGGGAGCTTCATTAGTTTTCTTTTTCAAAACACTTAATCGGAGTGTGCTGGATCCAATGCTTGGTTTTACCGGCGGCGTTATGGTGGCTGCCAGCTTCTGGTCATTGTTAAATCCTGCCATAGAAATGTCGGAAAGGCTTTATCCCTCTATGAAATGGATGCCCGCTGCTGTTGGATTTTTTGTCGGAGCCATGTTTATTTATATGCTTGATAAATTTACCCCTCACTTACATATAAACTTTGGAGAATCGGAAAAAGAAGGAGTAAAAACACAATGGCACAAAACTACATTGCTTATTCTTGCTATTACATTACACAATATTCCGGAAGGACTTGCCGTGGGTGTATTGTTTGGCGCTGCAGCGGAGGGTATGCCTGAAGCTTCCATTGCGGGTGCCGTAGCATTAGCGATAGGTATCGGAATTCAAAATTTTCCCGAAGGTATCGCAGTAGCCATGCCACTTCGCAGGCATGGTGTAAGCCGTAGAAAAAGTTTTTGGTATGGACAATTGTCTGCTATAGTGGAACCCATAGCCGGTGTTTTAGGAGCCTTTGCCGTAATACACATGCAATCACTCTTACCTTTCGCTCTTGCTTTTGCTGCCGGCGCCATGATATACGTAGTAGTGGAAGAAGTAATTCCCGAGACACAAAGAGATAAATTCACCGATCGGTCCGTACTTGGTTTTATTGGCGGCTTTTTGGTAATGATGATACTTGATGTTGCTTTAGGTTAAAAAAATTGGTTTCAATCGGTTCACAGCCGAACCAACAGAAAGTATTATGGATTAAGCGGATGGACGAAAAAAGAAAGATCAGTTCTGATGAATGAATATTTTCTTTGAATATTCTTTTACCATATGCTTAAACCGGCTGAACGTTTCAGGTTTAATATTGAGATATGAAGCAAGATATTTTTGAGGAACCCTTTGCATAAGTTCAGGATGTTTGGTCACAAACCTGATAAACCTTTCTCTTGGAGTGAGCTTTACCAACTGGCTCTGCCATTTGTCTTTTAGCACCATAGTAGTGGTAATAACAAGCCGGCCAAGCTGCTGCATTTTTTCGGACGATGCATATATCTTTTCAAGGCATTCAAATGTCATAGCAGTCAGCTCACATGGCTCGATAGCTTCAATAGTATATTCCGATGGCATTCGGCTATGAAAAGATTCCTGGGAATGAATAATATGCCCTTCATACGAGATCTGGGTATTAATTTCTTCGAGTCCTCTTTTATAGTACTTCCGCGCAAGGCCCTGGTCTATGAAATTGATATATTCTTCAACCTCCCCCGCGTGGGTTATGATCTCTTTTTTTTGAAAGTGTCTTTTAATAATACAGGGAAGTATTAATTCATTGTATTCCTCCTGACTGAGTGGGATAAACTTATTGAGAAAATCCAGGAATGATTTCTTGGGTTGCATAAGCTGGTTATAGCGTAAGTTACAGAATAATTGATTCGAGTCAAGTGACTGGTGGCTTTTTTTATAAACATTACCCTATTTTTTTTCTTTTTGACATCAGGGCCTTTAATCGGCTGAAAGTTTCCGGTTTGATTTGTAGGTACGAAGCAAGATATTTTTGCGGCACCCGCTGAAGCATGTGTGGATGACGCTCCATATACTCAAAAAACCTTTCCCTGGTTGATTTCAGTAACCGGTTATACCTGCTGTCGTCCTTCTTTATAAACATGCCAGCAAGGATCAAACGACCAAGCCGCTCTCCTTTTGGAAATTTATCAAGCGCCTCTTCCATTTTATCATAGGTCAGGGAGAGAAGTATAGTAGGTTCCAGCGTTTCCAATATCACCATTGAGGGTTTTCGTGTGAGAAATGAAATTTCTGATTGCACGACATGTCCTTCCGTTGCCAACTGAAGTATGCATTCATTTTTTTTCACAGGCAAATATTTTCTCACCAATCCTTTTACAACAAGGTTAAGGTAGTTGTCGACCTCTCCCTCTTTTACAATTACAACACGCTTATCAAATTTTCTAATCTCACAATATTGCAGCAGGTCAATCAACTCTTCACGGGTTATTGGCATAAACCTTCCAAGATATTTTTGAGAATATTCGAAATAGATTGGATCTATATCTTCAAATGCTTTGTTCATTTTTCCTTAACCATTAAGTGTTTTAAGCGACTGAATGTTTCGGGCTGAATTTCCAGGTAAGAAGCGAGGTATTTTTGTGGTACTCTCAAAAGAAGATCGGGATTCTTTTTCATAAAATTCACAAACCTTTCTTTTGTGGAATACCGGATATTGTCAAGATTGTGATATTCTGTCTCCAAAAAATATGACGTAAGAAGCTTTCTTCCAAACTTTTCCCATTTTTTATGTGAGCTAAAAAGACCTTCCAGTTCTGTTTTTGACATACATACAGCTGTGACAGGTTCAATTGTTTCTAATACATAACGGCTAGGTTCGCCTGTAAGAAATGAAATGACAGAGCCCATTATTCCTCCTTCTTTGATTATATGTGTTATCACTTCCTGTTTGCCACGAAAAAAATAACGACGGGAAATTCCAGTTAAAACAAAATAGAAATCTTTAGCGACCTCGCCTATGTCAACCACTTTTGTTTTTTTCTCAAAACTCGCAGGCCGAAGCTTTGAAGCCAGTGTCATAAAATCCTCTTCACTCAGCTCTGAATGCTGTTTAATAAATTCCTGTAAATTGGAAAGCATATTGGAAAGTTATGATTAATCTATATTATTCTTTTCACTAAAATGTCATAGGTTGTCTGGAAATGATTTTTCGGCTTTGACCGATTGACTCATTTCCTGTAGGTTTGCGCCAAAAATAAACTTTCGGAAACAATTTCCTATTTTCCTTCCGTTTATTTTTCTATCTAAAATTTGAAATAATGGCTAATAAAATCAAAGTTACAAATCCGGTTGTAGAACTTGATGGAGATGAAATGACACGTATCATCTGGAAGTTCATTAAAGAAAAACTTATTCTCCCCTATCTTGATATTGACATTAAATATTATGATCTCGGTGTCGAGCACCGCGATCAGACCAATGACCAGGTAACGATCGATGCCGCAAATGCAATAAAAAAATATGGCGTAGGGATTAAATGTGCTACCATCACTCCCGATGAGGCAAGAGTTGAGGAATTTAAGCTGAAACAAATGTGGAAGAGCCCGAATGGAACTATCCGCAATATTTTGGATGGTACCGTATTTCGTGAGCCAATCGTTATCAAAAATATCCCAAGACTTGTTACTAATTGGACAGCTCCAATTATTGTAGGCCGTCACGCATTTGGTGATCAATATCGTGCAACCGATACCGTGATCAGGGGAAAAGGGAAATTGACCATGACATTTACACCAGAGGGCGGTGGCGAAGCCCTGACATTTGAAGTTTATAATTTCAAAGGTGATGGGGTAGCAATGACGATGTACAATACTGATGAAAGTATCATGGGTTTTGCCAGAAGTTGTTTTAATATGGCACTGAGTAAAAAATGGCCGCTTTATCTATCTACAAAAAATACCATTCTGAAAAAATACGATGGACGTTTCAAGGATATTTTTGAAAATATCTATCAGAAAGAATTTAAAGCACAGTTTGAAGCAGCCGGTATCGTATATGAACACCGGTTGATCGATGATATGGTGGCAAGCGCTTTAAAGTGGAATGGCAATTTTGTTTGGGCCTGCAAAAACTATGATGGCGATGTACAAAGCGACACTGTTGCACAAGGATTTGGTTCTTTAGGATTGATGACATCTGTTCTTGTAACTCCGGATGGAAAAACGATGGAAGCTGAAGCTGCACATGGAACAGTAACCCGTCACTATCGTGAGCATCAAAAAGGAAGACCTACATCAACAAACCCTATTGCTTCCATTTTTGCATGGACAAGAGGACTTGCTTTTCGTGGCAAACTGGATGGTAATGATGCGCTGACAAAATTTGCGGATGCTTTAGAAGCAGTTTGTATAGAAACTGTTGAACAAGGCAAAATGACGAAGGATCTGGCCGTTTGTGTTCACGGAAACAAAGTGAATCATGGCGAACATTATTTATACACTGAAGAATTCTTGGATGCGATTGATAGTAACTTGAAGAAGAAGATTGGGTAAAATAATTTAAAACAATTTGCAAATCCCGGTTTACAAAGCCGGGATTTTTGTTGATAGCACTATTATCTTTATCAATATGAGTAAGGAAAAGCTGGATAATCCTGCCTGGCATTCTTTAAATGAAACGCATCGGTCATTTGCTGTGGGCAATGATGAAATAAAATTTTATCAACCCGAAATATGTCCATTTGGAGGTATAAATTCCAAACTGCCTGACTTAATTTCTTTTTTAAAAAAATTTCCTCACTTAAAATCTTTTTTCATTATTGGTGATAAGCCTCAAACATCTCCCGTCCTGATTATCGAACAAGAACTTGTATGTCTCCAAATGGTTTGCACTGCTCCAATAGATATTGCATTTCCGGAAACGATCATTCCAATAAAAGAATCTCATAAAAAACAATTGATCGATCTTGTGAATCTGGTACAACCAGGTTATTTCAAAGCAGGAACCTTCTTGTTGGGGGATTACTATGGTATCTATCAAAATGATCAGCTGGTTGCGGTAACCGGTGAAAGAATGAAGATGTATGGCTTCACAGAAATCAGCGCCGTTGTTACACACCCGGATTTTACGGGAAAAGGTTTTGCAAAACAGTTGGTAGCACAAACTGCAAATAAAAATTTTGAACATGACAGGGTTCCTTATCTTCATGTCGCGGAAACCAACACAAGTGCTGTCAGGCTTTATCAAAAATTAGGTTTTGTTATCCGGAGAAAAATCAGCTTTTGGAAAATGAAGAGGTTCGTTTGATCATTGCAGGCATTTTTTACTCCCCTTATCCTGTATATTTCAGATCGCGGTATTTTTTCAGTCGGCAACCATTCCCAATTCGACATACCAAAAGAAATACTTTTTATGAGTTTTACTATTGCAATTTCAAAAAGCAGGATCCCATTTAGAAAAAATATTTGGTTACTAAGTTTTATTGCGGCGTTTGTTTTTGTTTGGACAAATTCATTTATTGGGACTTCTGACATGGCAAATTGGTTACTCGAAAATACCTTGTCTTTTGTTTTTGTAGTTTTTCTGGTCATAACTTATAAAAAACACCAATTCAGCGATCTTAGTTATTTGCTTATTTGCATTTATTTATGCCTGCATGTATATGGCTCTAAACACACCTACGCTGAAAACCCGCTTGGATCCTGGCTTCAGGATTCTTTAAACTGGTCAAGAAATCATTATGATCGTATCGTACATTTTAGCTTTGGTTTTTTATTGGCCTACCCTATGCGTGAAATGTTCTTAAAATGGTTAAAGTATCCCCGGTGGGTAGCCTGGTTGTTGCCGATCGAAATAACACTTTCTATCAGCGCTTTCTATGAATTAATTGAATGGGCGGTTGCTGATCTGTTTTTCAAAGCACAGGGAGCTGCTTATTTAGGAACACAGGGGGATGTATGGGATGCACAAAAAGATATTTTGTTAGCTTTTTGCGGAGCTATTATAGCGACTACGATAGTCTCATCAGTAAAGAAAATTTTCAAAATTCATGAGGAATAGAATAGAATAGAGCGCATATTTACCATGCAGTATTATGGGCGTTAAGAAATTACTGGTAGCGATAAACCAACAACTATTCGGCTGGCAACAGAATAATAAAATAAATTTTTAATCCTGGGCAGCTAATGTCCTGCATTTATTATCTGGTGCTGTAAACCGACACTTTTATGAGAAGATCATTTTTTGCCAGCGCCTTAACAGCGGGCCTGATTGCGGGTACATTAGATATCCTTGGTGCTTGCCTTAATGCATATATAAAAAACGATACTCCCCCTTTGCAGGTTTTAAAAGGAGTGGCAAGCGGAGCTTTCGATCCAAAGACTTTTTCAAGCGAAACATTGTTGGCAGTGTGTGGCTTGTTGGTCCATTTTTTTATTGCCATTTCCTTTACCTTTTTCTTTTTCTTTTTGGCAAAACAAATTCCTTCATTGGTTAAATACCCGATCGCGATCGGCATATTGTATGGAATACTTGTATGGGCAACCATGCGGTTTATTATTCTGCCTAATTTGTCCCGTTTAAAATTAAGGCCGATCGCTGGAGAAGAAGCTATTAAAAATGCCGCTATCGCGGCGGTAATTATCGTCGTATGTATTGGGATTCCTGTAGCATTATTAGCAAGACGATATGTGAGATCAAATCCTTAATTTGGTAGTACACCTAACGCAAATGCTATAACTGGTGATGTTCCAAATTATACAGACATAACACCGGTTATTCAAATTAATGAAGTGAAGTTGTAGTTGCCAAAGCTTTGTAATTGGGTGGCGGTTTGTTTAGTATTTTAAGCCTGATACTTCACGATGATGTTACATTGATATTAGATTCGCTCAGAGTGTATAAAAGTATTCGTATTAATTTATAATTACTTCGTTCCCCATTCCCATAGTCCATACAATATTTTTTTATCCGGCATGTGACCATTCTCTTTTAAGATCATAATGATTTGCCCACGATGGTGTGCTTCATGTGCGATCAAATACCCTAAAAAAGCTTCCGGGTGTGGTTTAAATCCCTTTATTTTTCCAGCAGTAAAACTGTTTTGTAGAAGTTTAGTGATCGCTTCACTGCTTTTTTGCAATCCATCAATTATGGCGTTGCGTGAAATGCCTTCCTCGTTTTCAAATTTTTTCTGCGAATCCAGAAGCTCCGGACCGCCTACTTTGATCCACATTAACCGAACATTATGTATATGAGTGAACTGCTCTCCTACGCTACGCCCTTTCGACACCGGTCTGTCGGAAAGATATTCCTCTTTGATCCCCTGGATCAGAAATTGATTCATCTTTTGATTGATCTCCCAGGTTTCAAGTAGATTCTTCATCTCATTTTTTTTATAATCTAAAACTAATTAAAGCCCATTATCGTTAAATCCCCGAATTGATAAAAGGCGTTAATCCGGTTTTTATCCATACGAAAGTTTATGACTGGTAAACATTATAAATTTGCGTGATCATGACAACTCAATTTCAAAAATGAATTATGATAAATCTGATCAGGACCAATTCTGACAATAAGGATTTTATTGCGCTGGTAAAAAGCCTTGATGCTGAGTTGGCAGAGTTAGATGGCGACGAACATGCTTTCTATGCACAACTCAATAAAACACATAACTTAAAACACGTTATCGTTGCTTATGACGATGATGAACCAATTGCCTGCGGCGCATTAAGGGAATATTCATCAACCGCAATTGAGGTGAAACGAATGTACACATTGCCGCAAAGCAGGGGCAAAGGAGTTGCCACCAAAGTTTTAATTGAACTGGAAAAGGTGGCGGCAGAATTAGCTTACCAAAAATGCATTTTGGAAACCGGCAAACGACAGCCCGATGCTATTTGGCTGTATCAAAAGAATGGATATAAGATCATTCCCAGTTACGGCAAATATCTTAAAATGGAAAACAGTGTTTGTTTTGAAAAAGAAATCGGTTAAGGCACGTCTTAACTTTAGATAGAATTTATTCGTGATGGAAAACTGTTGCAATCGTGAATACCCGTGATATTTACGAGTTTGATGAGGCAGGTCTTCTTCAAAAGTCTCTTCTTACTTCATTAATGATGCTAAACCAAAGTAAGAATCACAAATCATAGTCTGTTCTGAATATTAGCAATCATTTTATCGGTCTCGTTCGGGAAAAACCATCTAATTTCTTTATCCTTTCTGAACCATGTCATTTGTCGCTTAGCATATTGTCTTGTATTTTTTTTTACTTCTTCAATGGCGGATTCTAAAGAAATCCTGCCATCGATATAATCAAATATTTCTGAATAGCCTACCGTTTGCAATGCATTTAGTTCACGAAATGGGATCAGTGATCTTACTTCTTCCATTAAACCCTCCCCTATCATTTTATCTACTCTTGAATTAATATTCCTATGCAATTCCTCCTTTGGCAACTCTATCCCTATGATGATAATTTTGAAGTCCCTTTTTGCTTTTTCATTTTTTCTGAAATCAAGAATAGATCTCCCGGTAGATTCCATTACTTCCAGTGCCCGCATTAATCTTTGCGGGTTTTGTTTTTCTCCGACTTTAAAAAACTCAGGATCTTTTTTACTTACTTCATCCTGGAGCCATTGCAGTCCTTTTGCTTCATAATCCGTTATAATCTTTTTCCTGACGGATTGATCTATTGAAGGAATTTGGTCCAGTCCCTCACAAAACGATTTGATATATAGACCGGTTCCGCCCACCATGATAACAATATCATGTTCCTTAAAAAGCTCGCCTGTTTTTTGCAAAGCAAATTGTTCAAAAAACCGGGCATTGATATTTTCGCTTATTGAGTGGGAAGCAATAAAATGATGAGGCACCGCTTTTAACTCTTGTTCAGAAGGCCTGGCAACACCTATGTTCAGTTCTTTAAAACATTGGCGGCTATCAGCGGAAATAATCTCAGTATTGAAATGTTTGGCAAGTAAAATGGCTGCAGAAGTTTTACCAACAGCTGTTGGACCGGCAACAATGATCACTGTTTTGCTGGAAGAAATGCCCATTAAAAATTTTCATTGTCTTTCTTTTAAAAAAATTAATAACTATTGGTCAATAATTATTAACTATACTTCGTCCTTCGAATCTTCTTCGCCTTCTTCTACAGACCCTTCTTCATTTAATCCCAGGTCCTCACCATCGTCACTTTTTTCTATAAATCCTTCTGCTCCCTGTGTGAGATCATATTTTTCTTCCACATCAGCAAACTTTGCCCCCAGTAAACCTTTCGTTCCATATTGACTTGGAGCAATACCCTCAGTGCGAATCATTGCAGGGTAACTAAGTTTTGCGTTTTCCTCTTTAGACACATTTATCAGTTCAACAAGAAAACTCCAGTTCTTGTTAAAATCATAATTGTAAATAAATTTTTGACCCGGATTCTTTATCTCGCTGCCAACAGTTGTATCCTTCATCAGCAACGGTTGAGCCTTGTAATCTTTTTCGTATACATCCAATGATATCTCTCTCCCCCGCTGCCAGTGATCATTACTGCGGAAAAAGGTAGCCTTATGCTTATTATCAAATTCGTACGCTTTGAGAATTGCTTCGTGCAACTCAAAAAAAGTCTGTGTATGCCTGATGGCGACATCGCGATAAATACTATCGTCGTCTTCAAAATAGATCCTGAACTTTAATATTGCCATAATTCAAAAATACGATTTATGATTTAAGTACCGTCAACTATCGTGAACGGGTTACAGATTTTATCGGCGCTAAATTTAACTCATTTGCTTTTTCCAGCATGACCCTATATGCGTCATCATAGTTATTCGGAATTATACCATCAAGTATCGCATCCTTGATCGCATCTTTAATAATACCCACAGGTTTTGATGGCTTTAATCCAAAAATTTCCATGATCATTTCACCATTGATCGGCGGTTGCCAGCTACGAATACGATCCTTTTCCTCCACTTCCTGGCAGCGATCTCTTACCAGTTTAAAATTCTCCATATACTTCTTCACCTTCCATTTGTTCTTCGAAGTAATATCGGCTTCGCAAAGCATCATCAACGCATCAAAATCCTCGCCAGCATCAAATAACAAACGGCGGATGGCGGAATCAGTAATATTTTCTTTTGTTAAACTTATCGGACGCAGATGCAGCTCTACAAGTTTGCGGACAAACCTCATTTTATCATTAAGTGGCAACTTTAATTTGGTAAAGATCTTTGACACCATTCTTCCGCCAACAACTTCGTGTCCATGAAACGTCCAGCCATGTCCTTCCTCAAATTTTTTTGTTACAGGCTTTGCGATGTCATGCAAAACTGCAGCCCATCGCATCCAGGTGTCATCTGTTTTTTCAGATAAATTATCAAGCACTTTAAGTGTATGGTAAAAATTATCCTTATGCCCGATGCCATCTTTATATTCCGCGCCGGCCAGATCCACCATTTGCGGAAAAATTATATGTAACAAACCAGTTTGATATAAAAGATCAAATCCAATTGAGGGTTTCGTACTGTCAATGATCTTTATAAGCTCGTCCGTTATTCTCTCCTGCGAAACAATTGTAATCCGGTTAGCACCACTTTTAATTGCCTGCAGCGTTTTTTCTTCGATAGTAAATCCGAGTTGCGATGCAAACCGAATGGCCCGCATCATGCGAAGCGGATCATCGCTAAACGTTTCCAGCGGATCCAGTGGTGTACGAATGATCTTCTTTTTAATGTCGTTGACACCATTGAACGGATCGATAAGTTTCCCATAATCCTTTTCATTTAAACTTATCGCCAGCGCATTAATGGTAAAATCGCGACGATCCTGATCATCCTTCAATGTACCAGGTATTACGTCAGGTTTACGTGAATGATACCGATAACTTTCCTTTCGTGCACCAACGAACTCAAGATCAAAATCATCAACTTTAATATGTGCAGTTCCGAAATTCTTAAAGTAGCTGAACCTTGGCTCTGGCTTGAAACGTTTTGCAACAGCTTTTGCCAATGCAATGCCATCGCCGATACAAACTATATCGGCATCTTTGGTGTTGCGGCCGATAATTTTATCCCTTACAAAACCGCCTATTAAATAAGCCTCCACGCCCATTTCTTCTGCTACATGGGCTATTTTTTTCAAAATGAACAATTCCTTCTCTGTGCATTTAATATCCATCGTTGCAAAGATGATTAAAAAAATATTGATTACTAATTATTAATCAGTAGAGGCAGGCTATATCACAATAATCAATAATTGCAGAAATGATCATTCGCGTAAGACAGTTATTTTTCCATTATTCCACTTGATTAATGAAGATGGCTCAGCTCCACCTTCATCTGTCTGCCTGTATTGGACAATATAATCCACGCCTTGTTTTATCGCAACGTCAATATCATTGAATTTTCTTGGATAGGGCATTCCCGAGATATTTGCAGATGTTGAAACAATTGGTTTGCGAAATCTTTTTATCAGGTGTCGACAAAATTCTTCATTACAGATCCTGATGGCAATTGAACCGTCTTCACCAACAAGATTATCTGCAAAACCCAAAGCACCCTCATAAACGACGGTGGTTGGCTTTTTCGTTGTTTCCAGGTAATCAAATAAAGAAAGATCAGGGGATGCTACATGCTGCATAATATCTTTCTCATCGGCAACGAGCACGATCATTGCTTTTTCGTCACTCCTTTTTTTTAAAGCATAAATTTTTTGGATAGCCCTTCCATTGGTCGCATCACAACCAATACCCCAAACCGTGTCGGTTGGGTAAAGGATCAATCCCCCGGTTCTTAATACTCCAAGGCATTTTAATATATCGTTCTCAAAACTCTTCACCCTCATTTTAATTTTTAACATTCAATTTTTCATACACTTTTATCACATCGGCCGCACACTTTTGCTGTGTGAAACTCTGTGCGTGATGCACCCCTTTTTCTTTTAGTGTTTCCGCCAACCCTTTATCCTGGTAGATCCTTTTCATCCCTTCAGCAATTTCTTCAGCATTAATCGGATTTACATAATAGGCCCCATCCCCTCCCGCTTCCGGCAAGCTTGAAACATTTGAAGTAATAACTGGTAATCGACTCCAAAGGGCTTCCAATACAGGAATTCCAAAGCCTTCAAAAAAAGAAGGATAGATCATGGCAATTGCCATTTGATAAATAGCCGGAAAATCTTCTGCCCGTAAAAAGGACGAAGCAACTTTGGCCAATGAATTTTCCGACAAAAAGATCACTTGTTGTTGCAGGCCATTTTGCATTATAAAATCTTTCACCTGTTGTTTGTATTTAGTACCATCGCCGATAACAACAAGCGGTATCTTAAGATCATTTCTTAAAAGATAGATCGCCTTACATATGCCTAATAAATTTTTCCTTTCGATAATTGAACCCACATAAAGAAAATACTGATCGGGCAGAGAATATTTTTCTTTTATTTGTTCTCGTATTTTTTCGTCAACTGTTTTTGCAAAAGCAGGGTTGCAACTCTGGTAACAAACAACGATCTTTTCTTCGGGAGTTCTGTAAAACTCCATAATATCGTTCTTAGTTTGTTCACTGATGGCGATCACTTTATCTGCATGATCACATGCATATATAAATTTTCTTTTATAAATCTCCACATCGATCTTGGAATATTGTCCCGGATAACGCTCAAATATCAGGTCATGAATTGTAACCACTGATCTTATATCTTTTTTGTGGATATCCAATGGAATTTCATTGCTCAGTCCATGATAAATATCGATCTCCATTTTTTCCATGTCATTCTTTATCCATGTGCTGCGCCACACGGATGATAAAGTTTTATGCAGCAGTTTTGACGGCAATACTTCATGAACATTTCTTCCATCCAAAACAAATATTTCTGATGGCCTGGGATTAAAAAGGAAATATTCATGCTGAGGGAAGTATTCTGCCAGCGATCGGATAAGTGTACGGCTATAGTGACCTAAGCCCGTTCCGTTGTGGTAAGCTCTTTTTGCATCGAACCCAATATTCATAGTTTGCAAAAGTAATCTTTAAAGTAACTTCGATATAACTCAAAACTTTTAATGAAAATAAACGCGATCATAACAGGCGCATCAGGCATGGTAGGCGAAGGTGTATTGTATGAATGTTTGCAGCATAGTGATGTGGGACAAATATTGGTGGTTGGAAGAAGAAGCTGTGGCTACACACACCCGAAATTAAAAGAGCTCATTCCTGCCAACTTATATGACCTTTCATCAAGTGAAGACCAATTAAAAGGTTATAACGCTTGTTTCTTTTGCCTCGGTATGAGTTCGGTTGGTGTAAAAGAAGCGGCGTTTTATAAAGTGACTTATGAATTGACAATGCATTTTGCAAATACACTGTGCAAATTAAATCCTGAAATGACTTTTTGTTATATCTCGGGCAGTGGCACTAACGCTAACGGGAGACTGATGTGGCAAAGAGTAAAAGGTAAAACGGAAAATGACCTGATAAAGCTCCCCTTTAAACAGGTTTACAATTTCAGGCCTGGTATAATCAATCCAACCAAAGGTTTAAAGAATACGCTTTCGCTTTATAAATGGATGGGCTGGATGCTGCCTGTTATCCGCACAATTGCTCCGAAAGCGGTGGTCACATTAAAACAAATTGGTGATGCCATGATCAATGCCACAACAAAAGGATACGAGAAAAAGATATTAGAAGTGAAAGATATTATTAAGCTCTCGAAAACGTGAAACGTCAAACTTGAGACAAGATAAAGAAACCTGAAGCCTCACATCTCACGGTTCACGTCTCATCGCGCTATTGAAACGCCTCTCCAATTTTTCTTTCTTTTAATTTTTCTGAGATCTCGGTTAAAATAAGCGGATCGTCGATCGTGGAAGGAACAGCATATTCAACACCATCTGCAATATTGCAGATGATCTTACGAAGAATTTTGCCAGATCTTGTTTTAGGTAACCTTTTTACAACAGCTGCATTTTTAAAATAAGCAACAGGACCAATTCTTTCCCTGATCAAACCAACCAGTTCTTCTTCCAGCTTACTTTCTTCTATAGCGGTGCCATCTTTCAGTAAAACCAATGCAACCGGACGTTGCCCCCTTAACTCATCTGCAATTCCTACAACTGCACATTCCGCCACCGAATCATGCAGGGCTACCAGTTCTTCCATTTGCCCCGTGCTTAAACGATGACCGGCAACATTGATCACATCATCAATGCGACCCATAATATAGAAATATCCATCATCGTCTTTATGACCACCGTCTCCTGTTAAGTAATAACCTGGAAATTTTTCGAGATAACCTTTCTTGAATCGTTCATCATTTCTCCATAGCGTCGGCAGGCAGCCTGGTGGCATTGGCAACTTTGCCACTACCGATCCTTCTTTGTTTGCTCCGAGCTCAACGCCGTCTTCTGAGAAAATTTCTATATCGTATCCGCAAACAGGAAATCCTGCCGAACCGGCTTTTGGCTCTAAATGTTCAACGCCAGTCATGATCCCCAGCATAGGCCATCCGCTTTCTGTTTGCCACCAGTGATCAATTACTGGTCGTTGTAATAAGCCGCTGATCCAGTGATATGTTGGAGGATCACACCGTTCACCGGCAAGAAACAATGTGTTGAAATGGCGGAGATCATATTGCTTCAATAATTTTCCTTTCGGATCTTCTTTCTTTATTGCACGAATGGC